>CAZRTU010000262.1:0-3148 GCA_964603075.1 uncultured bacterium | reverse complement strand
AATAGCCTTAGTCCTCACAACAACCACAAGCGCAGTGGGGCAGTTTGATGTCCAAACCGAAGAACGGGCAAAGATCGCGATACTGCCATTCAATTCAATTGGGGTAGACAGGATATCGGTCAATACAGCCGAAATGCTTCTTGAGCAAGAATTGTTCAATTTAATCGACATGGAGATAATTCCCAAGAAAGATGTGCTGCTGGTAACAGAAGAGCCCTGTTCTGAGGTTGAATGTGCAATAGAAATCGGTGAAATTCTGGGCGCAAACCAGACACTTATTGTGAATCTAAGCAAACTGGGAGAGAAGATAATCGTACAGTATATGCTCGTCGATGTCCTTACGCAGGAGTTGATATTGAGAGATCACACCTCAACGGAGACAGTCGGTGACTTAGAAACTATTATGAAACGTATTGCATTGAGTGTAACAGGCAAGAAGCCCTTCGAGAAATCTGCTGAGGTTGGAGCCATTATAGAGAAAGAGACGGAAATTCCAAGACGCCGAGAGGCACGTAAATTGGTGGGGGTCTCCTTGGGTTATCTATACCCTCAGAATGGATACGATGACGTTGACCAATACTTCACAATAGACGCAAGAATAGGATACGAAATGCAAAACCTGGAGGTCGGTGGTATGTTTGCTTCAAGGAAAGGAATTGCATTGAATGTATATGCAGCGTACCTCTTTAGCAAAACGGATTTCTGTCCTTATGTTGGAGGCGCCCTGGGTTTTCATTGGATTGTACATGAAGAAGATATATATGGACTATTAGGCATGGAACATAAGCGCAGCGATGGGTACGAATTGACTCTGAGTACTGGAATCAGGGCATTTAGAACCTACAATTTCAGAGTATTACTAAATCTTGAATACACATATACTTTCAACGATTACAACGACCAGGCAATAGTTTTCACCGTCGGCTTAGCCTCAGCCGGGAGATAAGATAGCATCGAATAGGATTTAATCTCTATAAATCCAAATACAAAGAAGATTTCTCCAATTTTGGATTTGGGATAGCTTTGCCAATAAAAGATAGGTTTAATCTTATCTTTGAGAACAGGTTCTTGTGTACACTGGACAGAAAGGATATGTTGTATCCTATATCGTGAAGATTGCAGTTTTCACTATAATACCAATAAGAGGTGTATAGATGAAGGTCGACATAAGGAGAGATGTAGCACAATATTATGACCTAGAGCCTGTACCTTTCAGTGATGTTACTTTCTATCGTGAAAGAAGCAAAAATTTTCCTACCGGTCTCTTTCAATCCCATTAAATCCCTGTGAAAATTTAATAGACAAAATTTCTTGACAATTTCTGTGGGTTATGGTAAAATATCAATTAACATCTACCCCAATCCATTCAATAACCAAGACATAGAGGAGGGAGCAAATCATGAAATATGACAAAGATTCGAAGAATCTGTCCTTGCTTTTTATAAGCCTTCTCTTGACTATGTTCTCGCTTGACTGTGTCTTACTCAAGTCTTCTGCCTATGGTAATGACGGTTCTGTGAGACTTGATTACTGTGGAGAGAATGAATTTAAGCTAACCACTGGCGGCTATAAAATCGAATTCACAGAGGAGACAAAGGACAAGATCATTATATCCAACCCGAGAGCCTGGGGTGTTCTGGGACTCAGTTTGGTTGATGATAACCCCAGATCTAATCTACTAAACTCGGTCAGCAACATCTCATCCTCTTCCGATGAGAATCTGATAACTATCGATATAACTGGCAAAAAGCCATGGGCTGATTATAAACTCGTCCTTTATGCCTATAAATATAAACCAGGATTGATACGCTGGGTTTTGAAATTAAAAAAGAAACCCCAGGGAATATTAAGTAGGATTATCAACTACCTGCCCTTCAGATTGTTTACCGATAGAGAATTACAACCTCTCTATAGTCCTGAATGGGGACTCAAACCAGCCCAGCCGAACGAATTCATTACAGGTGTATCTCCCTCAATTCTCCATGCTGGACAAGTGCGTTTTGCAGCGCCATTAATCTATATGAGCAGTCTAGAGTGGTGGTATGGCACTCTTTTCTATTTCGAGGATTTGACCTCATTAAACGAGATGTTTGAGGCTACTGAGACCGGTGCAAATCGATGCGTGGTCGATATATCAACCTTTAAATCTACCTTTGGATACGAAATCCCTGTAAAAATAATTCGCCTTCTACCAGCAGGAAAGGAAATCACAGTCGCTGATAGCTATCTGTATCTTCAGGAGAAATGGCAAGTCTACGAGAAGGACTTGGCTCTCACCTTTCTCCAATCCCTGTCAGCCATATACGATCTGATAGATAAACCAGAAACCGAACTCACTGATTGGCATGATATAGCAAAACGAGAACTTTTAGATATGGAGCATCCGAGTGTCTGGGTAGAAATCGAAGATAAACCATACCTTCGTGCCTATGTCGCAGACAAGCGAACATCTGCAGAACTCATCAGTCAGCTCGACGTGCTTCTCGCCCTCAAAAAATACAGTAGAGAGTATGGTGGTGTCCAGTCCCTTTTGGACAAATTAGTAGCTACGCTTCCCAGCTTTTACGCCAAAGAATATAAATCCATAACCAACGACTTCCCGACTTCAGAGAAGGGTGACAGCTGGTATCTCGTTGAGGAGATGACGCAACTCGCAAAGTTAGCCAAACTCGGAGAACCTATAGCGAGGGAACTCCTCTTCAAATCTCTCGAGAGCATGATGACACTTGCCCATAATGTTGACTATGAATTTCCCGTCTTCTTCTCTTTTAAGACACTTGAAGCCACCTCCGGGAACGAACCCGATGTTTGCGGTGGATATTCCTATCTGATGTTAGAGTTATACGACCTCACAGGAAATAAAAAATATATAGACGAGGCAAAGTCTGCAATCGAGCATATCCGCGGTAGGGCATTCAACCTGAACTATGAGATGCAGATGACCGCCATGACAGCCACAGCAGCCGCTCGCCTATATAAAATCACCAAAGATACATCCTATCTTGATTTGAGCTATATGCCTCTGGCAAACATAATGCAGGTATGCTGGCTCTGGGAATGTGACTATGGATATGCCAAATCCTACAGCACCTTCTTCGGCATGAGCCCCATGCGGTATGCTGGGGTTATAACAATTAAAGAACAGTAC
>CAZRTU010000261.1:0-3155 GCA_964603075.1 uncultured bacterium | reverse complement strand
AGGTTATCTTCCAATATAACCCTCAAGACCTCAAGGATACAGGCTATACCCGACTTATCATCAGCCCCAAGTATAGTATTGCCGTCACTCCGTATAATGTCACCTTCAACTTCGACGCCAATATCCTCGGTCGGTTCAACCGTATCGAGATGGGCATTCAGCATTATTGCTGCCAGGGTATCGTCTCCTGTTAGATGGGCTATCAGATTACCACAATCACCGCCTGTCTCTCTTTGCGCAGAATCGAAAGAGACAGAAAGCCCCATATCCTTCAAAATACCGGATATATGCTCGGCAATTTTGCCCTCCCTCCTTGATGGACTGTTTATCCTAAGCAAATCCATAAATATGGATTTTAATTTATCTTTACGTAACATTATACCTCCAGGATCCTAGCTAGTATGTGAAAACTTAGGCCATCTCTTCACTGAGCAGTTGTAGTCTGTATCTTTTTTCTTGACAAATTGACGTTTCTATGTTATAATCAATTTCTTGCCGGGGTGGCGGAATTGGTAGACGCACTAGCTTGAGGGGCTAGCGCCCTTAATGGGTGTAGGAGTTCGAATCTCCTCCCCGGCACATAACACCCCTCCTTAACACCTCTGGTATCCTTTAAGTATCTCCTCTCTTGCCACATTATACCACAAATTCCGTTTCTTGTCAAGTTTTAATAATCAACGACTCACCTGCAGGTTGATCATATCCTCTCCCTCGACAACATCCTTACAATATCAAAAATCTAACCCCATATCCACCCCGCCTGACGGTAGGGAGCAATTTGCGAAGAGCGAAAGGTGTCCTGTGTGTTTTTTATACTAACCAGACCCAGTTCTCTTTTTAAAGTATTCGCAGATAGCCCTGAGTCCACACTCCCAGCACCTGGGGCGAATAGGTCTGCATATCTCTTTGCCAAACTTAACCATATGGCTATTGAGGAAACCGAACTCCTCCGAAGGTATTATCTTGGTCAACGCCTTCTCCGTTTCGTAAGGTTCTTTGGTCATAACCAGTCCCAAACGATTAGAGATTCTGTGAACGTGTGTATCAACTGGCAGGGCAGGCTTATCAAATGCAAAGACCAAGACACAGTTGGCTGTCTTCCTACCTACTCCGGGAAGTCTGAGAAGTTCTTCCAGACTTTCTGGTACCTTACCATCATACTCCTCAATTAGAATAGATGAAATCTGCTTAAGTCTTTTTGCTTTAACACGATAGAAGCCTACAGGTTTTATAAGTTTCTCAAGGTGTTTTACTCTGGCTTCAGCCAACTTCTCGGGGGTATCGTAAAGAGAGAAGATCCTCTCGGTCGCGGCATCAGTTGTCTCATCCTTCGTCCTATGGGATAGCACAGTAGAAACCAGAACACGGAAGGGATCGGATTTGTCCTTCTTCTCCACCCCATGATATAACCTATGTAAGTATCCTACTAGAGCAACTGCCTTGCGCTTTTTTGACATCCTTTCTCCCCGCTACTATAGTCTATTCTACACTAATAGTCCTGCTGCTATCGAACTCATAAGAACATATTATCAATGAGTATAACACACCTTCACCTAAAAGTCAAGTAGATTTGAAATCATTTTTTTCTTGACAAATCCTCTTTTTTATTATATTATTATATAGTGTTAAACCAAACTTATGAGGCTTGTTTATAAATCATCGTTTTATATCTGGAGTTATTTATAATCCCTTACATAATAAAGAGTTAATTGTTGAGTAATTTGTGGATAACTTTGTGGATAACTTTGTGGATTTCTTCGCCATCTCCCTATAATTTTTAGAGTTAGAACTGTGGAAAAAATTAAATCTCAATCTGCTGAGGATATCTGGAATGTCCTTCTGTCGAATATAAAAAGCAAGATTCCAAACCAATCTTTCAAGACCTGGCTCGAGCCGACGAAAGGCTCTTCACTTAAGGGAAAGGTTCTCATTGTAGATGTGCCGAATATGTTCTTTGTAGACTGGATTGAGGAACACTATCGAAATGTAATAGATGAAGCCCTTTCAAATATAATTGAAGGTAATATCACCGTCCGTTTCAATCCTTTAGAGACAGGTATAAAGCCAAAGAAACAAAAAGAGAGGATATACAGGGTAGACTCCCACAACCTCCAGAAGAGATACACCTTTGATTCTTTTGTGGTTGGCTCAGGAAATAGGTTTGCTCACGCTGCCTGTCTCGCTGTTGCAAAATCGCCCGGGCAGGCATACAATCCCCTTTTCATATACGGGGCTGTGGGTCTCGGAAAGACCCATCTTCTCCAGGCTATAGGTAATTATGTTATTGAATCAGGTCCAGGTTCAAAGGTACATTATACCTCGTGTGAGAAATTTCTGAATGAGATGGTAGATGCTATACAGAACAGCACAACCATACAGTTTAAGAAAAGATATAGAGGAAAGGATATTCTGCTTATAGACGACATGCAGTTTATTGAGAATAAAGAGGGTCTGCAGGAAGAGATATTCCACACATTCAACTCTCTTTATGACACAGGAAGACAGGTCATAATGACCTGCGATAGACCCCCCATCGAGATCAATGGTATAGAAGAGAGGCTACTTTCGAGATTCCAGTGGGGTCTGGTTTGTGATCTCAAGCCGCCAGATTTTGAGACGAGGATCGCTATTCTAAAGAAGAAGGCTGAACTCGCTGGTGCCAGTGTAACAAATGAGATATTAATCTATATTGCACAAAGGATAAAATCGAACATAAGAGAATTAGAGGGTGCTCTGGTTACTCTCCTTGCGCTCTCTTCACTTACAGATATAGAACTAACGCTCGATTCTTCTCGTATGATGCTGGATGACATACTTGGGAAAGAGAAGACAAACAAGGTTTCCGTAGAGAAGATCCAAGAGGCTGTATCCGATCATTACTCTACATCCTCACAGGCATTAAGGGGTAAAAGGAGAACAAAAAGTGTTAGCTTTCCGAGACAGGTGGCAATCTATCTCTCGCGTGAATTAACCAATTTATCGCTCAAGGCTATTGGCAAAGCCTTCGGAGGGAGGGATCACTCGACGATACTCCACGATTACGAAAAGATAAAATCCTTAATAGAACATGATACGGATATCAAAGAAGAAACAGATCAACTGACAAAAAAGATAAGGGAATGTAAATAAATCAGAAGTTTTAAACAGTTATTCCC
>CAZRTU010000260.1:0-3161 GCA_964603075.1 uncultured bacterium | reverse complement strand
GGTAAGTACACCGATTATTTCAAACTTATGTTTACCAATGTATACATCTTTGCCTATCGGATTCTCGCCCTTCTTGAAAAGATTCTCGATGATATATTTCCCTAAAATACACACCTGCCTTCTGAATGTCAGGTCTGACTCTATAAAGGTCCTGCCCTCTCCTATCTCATAGTTTGAGATAACAATATAATCAGGCGTTGCTCCCTCTATGTTACTTACCTCCAATTCCTCACCCCGGTAAGAAATCTTCCTTCCTCTTCCCCAGGTCGATTGTGCAAATGTTACGCTTTCTATGGATGGTAGCCCTGATATGGCTTCAACGTCGACCTCAGTAAAGTCCTTTCTCTTTGCGATTTCACGATATTCCTTTCTGCTCATACGTCCACCCATAACCCGCCACTGATATTTTTGAATATATATAACGTTACTACCTATAGTGCCGAGTACCCTGTAGACGTATCTATTCATTCCCTGAACAATCGAGGTCATTGTTATAACAGTCATCACACCTATTATAATCCCGAGCATGGTAAGGAATGTCCTCATGCGCTGGGATCTCAGGGCAAAAAGGGCTGTTCTCGTATGACCTAATAGTCTCATGATTGAAAATTCAAATATTCTTTTAGGTGGTAACCGAATGTGATAAAAAAATTAGGCGGGAGTTCTTTATGCCTTTGATTCACTGGGTCAACTCAGTTATTGTGTTTACTCGGTCTATTGTGTTTACACAGTTTGTAAATCTTTATCCTTTTCCCTTTAACCTTTATATTTGTCCTTGTAATCCCCAGTGCCCTTATCGAAAATTGAAGATTGACAATTGATAATTGAATATTGACTAAATAACTTTTGCCTTTTGACTTTTAACTTGTCCTTCTACGCTTTACGCACCTCGCCCATCACCCATTGCCTATCGCCTATTGCCCTACGCCTTACGTTCTTCCGTCTGTCACATTCTTTAACTCTCAATGAGCCCTCACGATATCCTTTATCCTCATAAGTCTCGAAAGGTTAGACCGCTCGATCTCTGCAAGTTTCAGAACTATGTATTTGAGCGTCTCCTCGAGATTGGGTATGAGGATATATTCAAGGGCATTAACCCTTCTACGTGTCTTCTCGATCTCAAGGGCAATCAGTTCGAGTGTCTTCTCCTTTGCTGCCAACTCTAAAAGCTCGGCTATTATCTCATCCAGGCTCATAAGAGCCGCATCGAGCTCGGGTGAAGTCCCATAGAATCCGTAACAGATTATTTCACCTTTTACGGTCTGTTTGAGTATAGGTACCTTGACATTCATCAGGTTCTTCTGTTCAAGTTCCACCTCAATCTGCTTTGTGGGAATAAAAAGTGCTTCCTCCAGAAAGCTCGGCTCCATAGATGCCCTCGCAAGCAAGAATTTTTTTGTGACTCTGGCGAGCTCCTTTTCAACCCTATCCCTTAACGCCTGCAGTTCTTTTGTCATCGCTAGCAGGCGTTCCATCAACTCATCCTGTTTGTCTTTCAGGAGCTTGTGCCCCCTCTTCGCAATCGCGGTGCGTTTGCGGAGCCTCAAAAGCTCCATTCTCGTAGCATTAACATTCAACCTCATAAATTTTTTCCTTACTCAATCAACCCAACAAACCGAGCAAACTCAATAAACTCAGCAAACCTGGCAACCGAGTAAACCGTGTAAACCCAACAAACTAAGCAGGTCTTTTGTCTCTGGTCTAATGTCTTAGGTCTTTTGTTTTAGGTCTTTATTTCTCCCTTTCTCCTTCTATTTGCTATTTTCTGCCTTTATAGGTCTTAGGTCTTTGGTCTTTTTTTATAATACTTCTCAAGAAAGGCGTCTCTTATCCTCTTCAATTCTGCCCTCGGAAACGTCGAGAGGACTTCCCAACCAAGATTCAGCGTGGTCTCTATGTCTCTATCTTCATATTCTTCCTGTGATACATATCTCTTCTCAAATTCATATGAGAACTTAAGATAAAGCTTGTCAATATCAGAGAGAGCCGCCTCACCAAGAACGATCGAAAGCTCCTCTGCCTCTTTTCCTCTTGAGTAGCAGGCAATGAGCTGATTAAACAGGTCTGAGTGATCTTCTCTTGTCTTTCCCTTTCCTATTCCTTTGTCTTTCAGCCTCGAAAGGGACGGCAAGACGTCAATTGGTGGAAACACTTTCTTTCTTAAGAGCCCTCTTCCGAGCAGAATCTGACCCTCTGTGATATATCCTGTCAAATCAGGTATTGGGTGGGTCTTGTCGTCCTCGGGCATGGTAAGTATGGGTATAAGAGTTATCGAACCTCTCTTGTCCTTGAGTCTACCTGCTCTCTCGTAAACAGAGGCGAGGTCTGTGTACATATAACCGGGATATCCCCTTCTTCCAGGAATTTCCTTTCTTGCAGCTGATATCTCTCTCAGCGCCTCACAGTAGTTGGTCATATCAGTGAGTATTACAAGTGTGTGCATCTCGAGGTCAAAGGCGAGATATTCTGCGGCAGTCAGGGCAACTCGGGGAGTAGCCACTCTCTCAATTACAGGGTCGTTTGCCAGGTTTATAAACATGGATGCCCTTGATATGGCACCAGTACTTCTGAAATCGTTGGTAAAAAACTCCGCCTCTTCATAAGTTATACCCATTGCGGCAAATACAACAGCAAATTTTTCTTCTTTACCAAGAACCTTTGACTGACGAGCGATCTGAGCAGCCAGTGAATTGTGCGGGAGCCCTGAACCGGAGAATATAGGGAGCTTCTGCCCTCTCACGAGTGTATTCAGCCCATCTATCGCTGACAAGCCCGTCTGGATAAATTCGTTTGGGTAGTCTCTTGCATATGGATTTAATGGGGCGCCATTTATGTCCGCTTTCTTCTCTGGCAGCACCTCAGGTGCACCGTCAATGGGTTCGCCCATACCATTGAATATCCTGCCAGTAATCTCAGGTGAGAGAGGGATCTCAATACCCCGACCTCTGAATCTTATTTTCGTCTCGGGTATGTCTATCCCTCTTGTTCCCTCGAAAACCTGTATCAACGCCCTGTCCTTATCAACCTCAAGTACCTGTCCTTTTCTGACTTCACCGTCTCTAAGTTCTATTTCGCACAGCTCGGCGTATTTTATACCCTTGACCCCTTCTACAAGTAAGAGGGGACCAGATATATTACTAACAGTCCTATATTCCACTGAC
>CAZRTU010000259.1:0-3167 GCA_964603075.1 uncultured bacterium | reverse complement strand
ACATAAAATAGCGGGTACAAGTCTTCCCATGATAACCTCCATTATTGAGGAAGAATTGCAAAATACTAAACCACAGACCTCAACTTGCGAGAAGCGAAGAGTGAAAAGCGAAGGGCGAAAAATCACCTACAACTCTTTTTCCTTTATCCTTATAGTGCATAGTCTTTCCTCTCTATTTTGGCAAGCTTTATATTTGATTTTTGATATTTAATGTTGCCTCTGTGGTTCCTTTCATATTGGTTCATATTATTTTTCACAGTTCCTAATAAGTTTTAGGGGATTAAGTTCTATAGTTATGTACAACCTTCTTCCCGTCATTTCTATTCTTCCCTAACACGAACTATCTCGATCTTGACTTTTGCAAGCAGTGCTGCCATTGCACCCAATGCTACAAGGACAGGAGAGAGGATAGTAACCTCGCCACCGACAACCACGCCTGCTGTCAGGGTATCTCGACCAGAATATCACCCTTTGAATTTCTGATAATCAGTCGACGGATATTACCCTCCTTGAAAAGTTCCTTCACCTTCTTTACGAGTTCGCCCCCGTCTATCTCGATCTCCTCTGTCCATGTACGTTCTTTCTTTTCGTTCTTTTTATTCATTCTTCACCTCCTTTTATTCATTCATAATTAACTTGATATCTTGAGCAAGGTTATCAATCTCAGCACGATGCTCAAAGAGTGCACATGCAAGATGCTGTCGTTTAAGAAGATCGGGATTCTCCCGTATTGTTCTTAAAAAGGGATGTCGTCTAATTATATTATTCTTTCTCTTCGTCTCCTTCATTATGCACCGAAGCATATAGGGTGGACCAGATTCTACGGCTATCAGTAAAAAAGTCATCTGGATAAGGGAAAATTTGGCAATGTTTTCATCTAACCCCTGTCAATTAGCTTTTTGCCGACCTCTTCTGCCCAGGCTCTGACTTTCTCCATATCATAGTTATCTATGTTAATCTTCCCGAACATTCTAATCCTTCCTCCGAATGACTCTGCTACAAGAGGCTTTATATGTGGATATTTTGCCAGTACATTTGTTATGTACTTGGTAACGGCTTGCTGGTGGCTTTTGGGATCTCCAGCCTCACAGGATGAAAGGAATACCACAACCTTTTTATCCTCAAAATCATTCTTGAGAAATCCAAGGGCTCTCCTGTACCACTTCTGCATTCTTATACCACTACCAATGAAGATATTCTTGTATTGGGTAAGGTCTGGCGATGGTTTCTTGACGAGATTGATCAGATCTACATCAAATCCGTACTTACTGTGTAAGACATCCGCAATTATCTTGGCAGATTCTTCAGTCACACCACTTTTAGTTACATAGGCTATAAGGGTCTTACCAACGCCTTCTTTTTGAATCATAATATTTTCCATCTTACCTCTTAAAAATACACTATTTTGTCAATTCAAATATTTATTCATTGTAACTCATCCTCTTTAATCTCTCCAGTCGCTCAGGCTGGTTGGCTTTCAACCATTCATCCTTTGATAGAATATCATATGCCTTTCTAAAATAATCTTGAGCCTCTTCCTCTTCCCCTATGAGCAGAAGACACTCTCCCAATTCCTCATAGACATAACCATCTGGTGGCAGACCTTTGTCGTCGATCTCTACTTCCAACGCTCTCTGAATCCCGAGTGCCTCATCTATTCTCTCAAGCGATCTATAGGTCCTCGCAACACACCATCTGGCAATTATTACTCCATAATCGTCCCCTCTTTCTTCTCTCCAATTTAGGGATTTTTGGAACATTTCCAGAGCCTTATCGTATTGTTTCAGATCGTGATATGTCCAGCCTATGTTATTGTATAGTGAACCCAGCCAGCCTTTCGCTCTCTCATCAGATGATCTTTCGGCAAGATCCATCGCCCTGATATTCCAATCCAACTGCTCTTTGGGTGGTTTGACTATCCCGAGCATATGGGCGACATCAATTGCGTAAAAATCTTCATCTTCAGCAAGTGCAAGTTCCCATGCCTCGACAAAAAGTGATCCGGCTTTATCTGGATTTCCAGATGAGTTATAGACTCTGCCCCTTTCGAGAAAATACCTTATCCGCGCAATCCTCAACTCATCAGTTAACATCGCCTCAGTGGAGTCGAGTGTCCTATGGGCATCATCAAATCTTCCCTGTAATCCCTTTGCTCTTGCTATCTGAGTCAACAATTGGATATGGTAAGAGAGGTCTCTTGACTCCTCTGCCATAGAGAGCAACTCGCGGAATTTAAGCTCGGTTTCCGCTGGTTTGTTATAATCCCATAATGCATCAAAGTCAGCTAAAGGCTTTGAACCTTTTTCCGACGAACATCCACCAATCATCAAAATGGTTATAAACAATAAGATTCTATTCATTAATTCCTCCATATACAATTTCTAAAAAATCAACTGAATTTACAGCTGATCAAGCAATTTTCAAGATCGATTTGTATATAGTAAAATCTTTATGCGCTAATTGATTTAACCTCGAGAAGTTATTGAGGTAGGAAATTAGATATTTTAAGTTAGGCTTATATCTTATTCAAGGGAGAACATATAGTATGAGTTTGACATTCCCCCGAAATACAACTGTAACTCTATACCCTGAAATTTATCCTTGATTAGTCCCTTAAGTGACTCGATACCTTTATCATCGAGTGACTTACTATAAAATATCGTGATAAGGCTATGTCCTTTCAATAATTTAGATATTGATTCCACCAGACAGGTCTCTGGATTAGTCGACACGGATATAAGCTCTTTACTTTTTACACAAATAGCGTTTCCTTTTTTTATAACCTTCTGCCCAATTTTTGCATCTCTTGCAGCCAATTTTACCTCACCACATAGAATATCTTTTGCAGCAATCTCCATATCATTTTTCACGCTTTCAAGACCGCCGTCTTCACTAAAAGATAACAACGCAGCCAAGCCTTCAGGTACTGAACATGTCTCAATTACCTCGCATTGTACACTCGAGAGTTCCTTAGCCTTCTTTGCAGCAGGTATAATGTTTTTGTCGTTTGGCAGTATGATTGTCTTCCTCCCAATCTCCTCTATAGCATCTATTATTTCACCCGTGCTGGGACTTTTACCTCCCGAGAGGACAAATGAAACGCCCATACTCTTCATTATCTCCTTCACACCATCACCATCTCCATAGGCAATTACGGCTAATCCTTC
>CAZRTU010000258.1:0-3172 GCA_964603075.1 uncultured bacterium | reverse complement strand
GGTAGTCACGACCTCTTCAAGGGTGGCTTTTAAGACCGTAAAAAAGACGCTCCAGATGCTAAAGGATTCAAGAATCCCAATTATCGGTCTTGTAGAGAATATGAAGATAGATGGGTCTTCCTGGTTGAGAGAGGAGGTAGAGAGATCCGGTATTAGATATCTTGGTGATATACCATTTGACAACGGATTTGAGAACTGTATCAGCAATCCGAAGATGTTACTTGGTAGTACTTTTGCAGTAGGGATTAAAAAACTTTTAGGCTATCTTTAACCTTTGGATTTTATATTTTACTTTCTGATTACCTGGAGGACATATGGGTAAAAAGAAGAGCATTATGGACAAAATTTCCGAATCAAGCCGATTCTTCACCACCGGTATAGATGATAAGAATATCGAACACTGGGTAACAATACACATAATGGGAAGGGCATACAGGGTGCCGGCAGGTTTGACCCTGATGCAGGCGATGGAGTACGCTGGATACAGGTTTATCACCTCATGTGGTTGCAGGGGTGGATTCTGTGGTGCCTGCGCAACTGTTTACAGAAATTCGGGGGACTATAAGCTCTATACAGCCCTTGCATGTCAGACAAGAGTGGAAGATGGAATGTATCTTGTGCAGATACCGTTTGTGCCTGCTGAAAAGGCGAGTTATGATGTAAGTAAGGAAGAGTATAAATACTCTTCTGTCATTAAATACTATCCTGAGATAGCAAGATGTGTTGCCTGTAATACATGTACGAAGGCTTGCCCTCAGGATCTTGAGGTTATGGATTATATTCAGGCAGCCTTGAGGGGTGATTTTGATAAGGCTGCCAAGGAATCCTTCGAGTGCATTCAGTGTGGGTTGTGTGCTATCAGATGTCCTGCCTCAATTGTACAATACCATATAGGGCAGTTGATTAGGAGGCTTTACGGCAGAAATGCCTTTGGGTCTCCTGAGAGCCTGGAGAAAAGGGTCAAAGAGATTAACGAGTGTAAGTACGAGAAAGAATTTGAAAAATTAGTACAGGCATCAAAGGAAGAGCTTAAAAAACTTTATGCTGAAAGAAAGAGAGAATCAGATTGAGGAGGAAATATGGCAGACATAAAATTTATAGAAGGTTACCCGGAATATATGTATAAGTTAATTAATGTCGTTGAGAAGTCACGGGCAAGGAGGAAGGATTACATACCCAAGGCAATGACAATGGAGGAGCGAGAAGAGGTACTAAAGATTCATCCCGATTTCGCAGCAGGAGGCAAAAGAAAGCTTAAAATCGGAGTCAACAAGGGGAATGTCGCCCCGAATGAGGTTGCAGATCTCATCGAGGCATATCCTCTGATTGAAGAAGACGATGTAGACCTTAAGAAACCAGATTACGATGTAGAAGTAATGATTATTGGTGGTGGTCTGGCGGGTACAACTGCAGGTATATGGGCAAACATTGAGGGCGTTCCCGCTGAGAGGATACTCCTTGTAAACAAGCTCAGGCATGGCGATTGTAATTCGATTATGGCGGAGGGTGGAACCCAGTCAGCAGATAGGGATAATGATTCCCCCACTATCCACTTTATAGATGCAATGGGAGGTGGGCACTTTACGAATATACCCACTGTTCTAAAGGCACTCGTATCGGATGCGCCTCTCGTAATAAAGTGGATGGAGGAATTGGGTGTACTGTTCGATAGAAACGAGGATGACACCTTTGTGGAGAGATGGGGTGGAGGAACCTGCAGAAGGAGGATGCATGCATGCAAGGATTATACGGGACTTGAGGAATTCAGGGTCATTAAGGACGAGTTTAAGAGCAGAGGGATACCGATTGTCGAGCATAGCCCGGTTATAGAACTCCTTACAGATGATGGTAAGGTAACTGGTGCGGTTCTCGTAGACCTGGAGACATCCGAATACAAAATTGTAAAGGCGAGGGCAACAATTATTGCCACCGGCGGCTTCGGGAGGATACATGTGAGAGGGTTTCCCACTACCAATCATTACGGCGCTACCTTTGATGGTCCGGTAATAGCGTATCGTGCGGGTGCAAAACTCAGGGACACGGATACTGTGCAGTACCACCCAACAGGTGCAGTCTTCCCACCACAGATAGTGGGTCATCTCCTTACCGAAAAATTGAGGAGTATGGGTGCACAACCTGTGAATGTAAAAGGTGAGGCGTTTGTATTTCCACTCGAGCCGAGAGATGTTGAGGCATCCGCTATTATAAGGGAATGTTATGTACGGGATAATGGCGTTACTACCCCGGCTGGACTGAGGGGTGTCTGGCTGGATATACCTCTCATTGACGTGAAGAATGGTAAAGGAACCATAGATAAGGCATTCCCTGGAATGAAACGCATGTTCGGCAGGTTTGATATAGAGATTACAAAGAATCCAGTGTTAATTTTCCCGACTCTACATTACCAAAATGGTGGAATAGAGACCGACCCATGGGGTAGAACAAGCCTGGAAGGCCTGTGGGTTGCAGGTGAAGCATCAGGCGGAGTACATGGCAAGAATAGATTGATGGGTAATTCCACACTCGATTGTATTGTATTCGGACGTAGATCAGGTATATCTACAGCAGAATATATAAGGTCTGAGAAGGGTGGAGGGAGGTTATCACTTGAGCACCTGAGAAAGTATCTTGCGATGCTCAAAAAGGCAGGAATTCCTGCCGAGAGGAAGTCCCCGATACTACTTCCCGATTACAGAGGTAAGAGGGCCCTGGCGAGGAGTATAGCGATATTTTAGAAGGAAAGCAGTTGCCGTTTTGCGTGAGTTTTTAATTTTTTTCGTGCTATAATTACGTGCTTAGTTTACAGGGTGTATTACTACAGCGTTTGAAGAAATATAATTTCAGGTTTGGTATACTGGATGATTTACCGCCTCCGGGATGGTTAATCGATAATATAGCAAAGGAGTAAAATGCAATTGCTTGAAGAAGGAATCATCGGAGAGCCAATATCTTTTAGAATTCTTTCCGTAGGAGGAGCGGGACCTGGCTGGGAAATCAGTTACATTAAGTCATACAAGTGGAGGGTGAACACTGAGATATGCGGAGGAGGTCCAACTGTCTACGACGATGGAATTCACAAGTTTTCTATGGCACTCTGGCTTATGGACGAGGATGTTGAGAAAGTATACGCGTGGATTGACTTTAGTAGGGGTATAACTGATGGACCCGCGTT
>CAZRTU010000257.1:0-3184 GCA_964603075.1 uncultured bacterium | reverse complement strand
CTTGCCCTTACGATCTCGCCAGTGCCTTTCAAGGGTCCAATTGGAGCTTTAAGAATTGGAAGATTAAACAATGAGTTCTTAATAAATCCTACATTCGAGGAGCTTGCACAATCTGAACTCAATCTGGTTGTGGCAGGTACCAAAAGGGGAATCACCACTATCGAGGGTGGTCTAAATGAACTCTCAGAATCTCTCGTGGTCGAGGCATTAAAGCTCGCTCATGCCGAAATAGTAAAGATCTGCGATATGCAGAACGAGATAACCTCTGAGGTTGGCAAGGAGAAGATGCAAATTGAATCGCAAAATTATGAAGAATTGTCCAAGAAGATACGGAAGATTGCCGAAAGAAGGATGAAAGAATACCTAACCATCCCTGAAAAGACAACAAGAAGTGAAAAACTGGGTTCGCTACTTGCTGAGACAAAAGAAGAATTCGATGAGGAATACGAAAATCCCGTAGAATATATCTTCTATCAACTCGAATCAGAGTTAATAAGAGAGAGTATCAAGAAGGGCAGAAGAATCGATGACAGGAAACCTGATGACTTGAGAGATATCAACTGTGAGGTCGCTCTTCTACCTCGGACTCATGGTTCAGCATTATTCCGACGTGGCGAGACACAGGCACTCTGCACAGTAACCCTGGGAACCATGGCTGATGAACAGAAGATAGACGCCTTAGAAGGGGAATCCTTCAAATCATTCATGCTACACTATAACTTTCCCCCTTTCTCGGTCGGAGAGGCCGGAAGACTCAGGGGCCCGGGGAGAAGAGAGATAGGACATGGTGCCCTTGCAGAGAGGGCAATAGCTCCCCTGCTTCCCAGTGAAGAGGCGTTCCCGTATACTATAAGGATTGTTTCAGATATTCTTGCTTCCAATGGTTCTTCGTCTATGGCATCTGTCTGCGGCGGTTCCCTTTCTCTACTGGATGCCGGGGTCCCGATGAAATGCAATGTTGCAGGCATAGCCATGGGAATTGTAGACGACACAATACTCACTGATATAATCGGCGAAGAGGATCACCACGGTGATATGGATTTCAAGGTGGCAGGGACCTCCGAAGGCATAACAGCCATACAGTTAGATATAAAGAAGGAATGGATTGACATAAGCATCCTATCTGAAGCCCTAGAAAAGGCGAAAAACGCAAGACTTAGGATTCTCGAGATAATGAATGAGACCCTACCATCCCCGAGACAGAGTATCTCACAGTATGCACCAATATTGAAAATTCTGAATATCCCCAGAGATAAGATAGGACAGGTAATAGGACCTGGTGGTAAGATTATACGAGGGCTGTGTGAAGAGAGCGGCGCTAATATAGAGATAAACGATGAAGGAAAGGTCTCCATATCAGGTCCCACAAAGGAATCTGTTGAGTTGGCAGAAAAGTCTGTCAGAGAGCTGACTGAGGACGCAGAGGTTGGAAAAATCTACGTTGGGAAGGTCAAACGCATACTCCCATTTGGTGCCTTTGTAGAAATATTGCCTGGAAAAGAGGGCATGATTCACATATCCCAGTTAGCCCCCCGCAGAGTCGCCTCTGTAGAAGATGTACTTAAGGTTGGTGATGAGGTTAGATGCAAGGTAATAGGCATAGACGAACAGGGTAAAATTCGTCTCTCCAAAAAGGCAGTCTCGTAAAAGCTGATTATCCCATCCCTTTATATGAAATAATGGATATCCTCCCTGTTGTAAGAGATACCATAGGAAGATATGATTTAATCAAAAAGGGAGGCACGGTTCTTGTTGCCTGTTCTGGCGGTGCGGACTCAGTCGCTTTGCTTCACATACTTATCGAACTTAAACAGGCTCTCTCCATAAAAGATATACAGGTTGCCCACCTAAACCACCTTGTAAGAGACGAATCCCAACAGGATGCAGATTTCGTAGGAGATCTATGCTCCAAACTCGAAATCTCTTGTACTATAGAGGCAAGAGACATCCCTAAACATGCAGAAGAGAATTCCCTATCCATTGAAGAGGCAGCGAGAAGGGTAAGGTACGAATTTCTTGAAGAAAAGAGGAACCGGCTCAATCTCGATCTAATAGCAACCGGACACACCCTAAATGACCAGATAGAGACACTATTCCTCCGAATAGATAGAGGAAGCGGGTTAAAGGGACTTTCACTGATTCACCCTAAAAGAAATAAAATCATCCGTCCCCTTATACGCACCTATAGAAAGGATATACTCACCTACCTTGGGAGTAGATCGATAGAATATAAACTTGACAGGACAAATCTTGATATATCTATAAAACGCAATCTTATAAGACATAAAGTGGTTCCTTATCTGCTTGATGCACTTCCAGGATTTGGGCAAAAGTTAATGCGTATGCGCGATATACTACAAGCCGATGAGGAAATAATAGATTCTCGTATAGAGGATATATGGAAAGAGGTTTGTGATACAGAATAACGCCTTTGCCATTCGTTTCTCACCAACCTCGGATTGCATTCTTTGATCACTATGGAAAGAGTCATCATAGACACAAAAAAACTCTCGAGATATGGTATTGGCACCAGGATGAGGATCATCAGAAAGACCTTGAGATATCTCGATGCTCCCTATGACAGGAGATATATAGAGTCCATTCTTACTCTATTAGAAAATAACAAGACCGGGAAAAGGCTCAAACTACCACGGGTCGAAGTAACGAGAGACTATGATAGATTGCTGATCGGAAAAAGCCTGCAGAGAGAAAAGGTGGGGAAGCACAAAAAAATAACATCAGCTATAGAGATAGGCAAGAGTCTCTGTCTCCCGGAGGGTATCCTCGAGACCGAGGTCTTAGAGCCCGATCAAATTGACTTCTCAGAGTATAAATCCAACTCAAAAGAGATAGCGTATTTTGATCTCGATCGTCTCTCTCTTCCCATCAAAGTAAGATACCGGGCGCCAGGTGATCTTTTTAAGCCATTTGGATACAAAGGGAGGAAGAGATTAAAGAAATTTCTCATAGACGAGAAGATCCCTGTTTATAAAAGAGACTCGATTCCCCTTGTTGTGGATTCAGCGGACAACATAATCTGGATTGCAGGGATTAGACGCTCAAACATTACGCCTATAACCGACAGGACACATAGAATCCTGGTAATGAGGCTGAAAAAGTAGCACCATGAACACGGATTGGGTTAAATCGACAACAAAGGTTACCCGAAGATTCATTCTTTGGC
>CAZRTU010000256.1:0-3210 GCA_964603075.1 uncultured bacterium | reverse complement strand
GAATAAAGAAGGATATAAGATAGTATACGGTCATAACTCATCGATCATTGTTAAGGAGGGTGAGAAGGTTAATAGAGGAGATGTAGTGGCATCTGTAGGTTCAAGTGGAATATCCTCTGGCCCACATCTACATTATGAAATATACTATAATGACAGCATCCTAAATCCTGAGAATTACCTGCCATCAAAATTAGGTAATCCCTAAGTGATCTATCTAAAAAATAGGGAATGTCCCAAAGTTATGTGATGAATAAGTCTTTGATACAATCTTTTGAAATTTACCAATATTGTTTATTAAATTCCCCATGATGTTTTTTAGGCGAGGCTTGTCTACATATCAACACGTCGCAGGGCTTTAGCCCTGCGAAAATGCAAACCTAAAGGTTTGCCCTACGTGAGATAATAAACAAATCTGTAGGGCAAGGCTTCAGCCTTGCAATAAAACTTCGGTATAAGTCTAAACAATTTTACATTCACCATATTCCTTATCACGAGAGTTTGGTACATCGTCAAAAAATCACTTTTAAAAAACGAGTAGATTATATTAAAACAGATCTCATTTTTTTCTTGACAAGTATTGATAATTGTGTTAAAATAAAACCATGAGAAGGGTTATTCCCCTTTTGGTTTTAATTCCTTCGATCCTTTTCTGCAGTAACAGCACCACAATTTTTGATTTCCTCAATATTCCCTGTGGTGCAAGACCTACAGCAATTGGTGGTGGATTTACTGCCTTTCATGATCCCTATAGTATATTCTACAATCCAGCCGGTATCTCTCGTATAAAATCCACGACTATAAGCTCTACAATCCGAATATACATTGCCGGAATTAAATCGGGTGTACTGCTTTGGGAAAGACCCTATTTCCAAGGAGTGATCGGTGCTGCAATCAATTACATAAATTATGGGGAAATGGAGAGACGAGACGAAGACTCCCAACCAGAGGGTACATTCACTCCCGTCTCTCTATCTACAAGGTTGGCATACGCAAGAGAGCTTGGAACCTTTAAAATGGGTCTCTGCCTCAATCTCATATACGAAAATATTGACACATATTCTGCATTTGCCCCTGCACTCGACGCAGGCATAATATATACCCCTCCTGAATTCTCTCAAATTGACATCGCCTTCAGTGTGAACAACCTGGGCTACGAGATTTCCACCTTCAATGATGAAAAAGAAGACCTACCCTATAAGATCCGGGCGGGTATCAGATATAATCCACTCCCTCCCTATATCTTTAGCCTCGATTTTGAAAGGCAGCTGAATGGTAGACAAAATCTAATCCTGGGGACAGAAATTAGACTTTCATCAAATCTTCTTCTCAGGGCAGGATATAACACTCAGGGACAGGACCTAAGGGTCGATGTTCCGATGGATGTAGTCGCCGGTCTATCTCTGGGTCTGGGTTTTGAGCCAAAAAATTTGAAATTTGATTATACTGTGTCCCCGATGGTTGATTTAGGTATTGCTCATCAGTTCAGTGTATCCTTTATCCAGTAGTTATATTAAACACCAGAAAGTCTCTATAAATAATTGATAAAATCTACCAACAGGAGGCGTGATGATATCTGGGGCATATACCTTACTTATAACGCCATTTAAGAAGGATCTTTCCCTGGATGTGAAGGGACTTCGTGAGCTCGTGAAAAGGCAGGTTGCAGCAGGTATCCATGGAATCGCACCACTTGGAGTGACCGGTGAGAACACCCTGCTCTCTGAAGAAGAATTTAAAAGTGCAGTCGAGTTTATAGTCAATGAGGTTAATGGTAAGACAAAGATCATCCCCGATACATGTACCATGAGTCTTGATAAGACGATAGAGAGGATAAAATTGTTTACCGACCTCGGTTGTGATTATGCGGCTGTATATGTCCCTTATTTCGTTCTACCAAAGGAAGATGGGATCATATTCTTTTACGAGAAGGTTGCCGATAGTTCAAAAATCCCGATCATAATACACAACTCACCGGGCAGGGTCTTGAGAAATCTCTCTCCAGAGGGTACGGCGAGATTGGCTGAGCATCCCAACATAATCGCCACAAAAGACGGAAATTGCGACCTCAGGCATTTATCGAAGGTCGTGTACCTCACACGTGATAAGGATTTTGATGTATTCACCGGAAAGGATGTAACTGCCTATCCTCTACTTTCATTTGGCGGCAAGGGGACATTTACCGTTGCCGGAAACGTCGTCCCCGAGGTCATGAGGGACATTGTAGAATACTCTCTTAGAGGAGATATTGAGGAGGCAAGAACACTACATTATAGATATTACAGCCTATTTGAAGCCCTTAGAATGGAGACAAATCCTATGGCGTGTAAGGAAGCACTGAATTTAATGGGGCTTCCTGCAGGTCCTTTAAGATCACCCCTAACAAGATTAAGCCAGCCAAAGGTCGAAATCCTAAAAAATATATTAATAGAAAAGAGGTTGGTTTGAGGGAAATTACTGTAAAGGCACCGGCAACGATAGCAAATTTCGGCCCTGGATTTGATATTTTCGCACTGGCTTTAGATAAACCGTTCGACGAATTCAGAGTATACCTAACTCAGAATAATTCTGTTACCATAAATATAGAGGGAGACAAAGGAGAGATACCGAATGAGGCATCCAGCAATACCGCAGGGGTGGCGGCGATAAACTTTCTGAAGAGAAAACGGTTATCTCAGGGTATAGGGATCGATATCAAAAAGGGAATCAAATCATGTTGTGGACTTGGTTCCTCGGGCGCATCTGCCGTTGCGACCACCTACTGTCTCAATCATCTGTTCTCAGCCAATCTCTCAAAAAACGATATGATCGATATTGCAAGCGATGCCGAGAGGGTAACAGGAGGCGAGCCACATGCAGATAACGCAGCCGCCTCTCTTCTCGGTGGATTTGTACTCGTCAGAAATTTTATACCAGTTGATGTCGTCAGGTTTGAGGTTCCAGAAATTCCATTGGTTATAGCCGTTATTAAAAAGAAATTCCTCACAACCAGAGGCCTTATAAAGAAGAATTATACATTGGATGAAGTGAAAAGGCAGATGAGCTGTTGTTCTTCTATTATTCACGCAGTGGCTTGCGGCGAACTGAAAGATATTGGGAGATTCGTAAATACAGACTGCCTATCAGAACCAGCAAGATCAAGTACAATACCGGGATACGGGTCGTTGAAGAGGAAGATACTTGACGCAGGTGCCTATGGGTGCAACATCTGCG
>CAZRTU010000255.1:0-3224 GCA_964603075.1 uncultured bacterium | reverse complement strand
ATCCTGATAATACTCTCAGGTGACTTATATATATCGAGGGCGGATGAGGCTTACAAGGCTCGTAATTGGGATTCGGCTATAACAAACTACCAGAGAGCGATAAATGAATACAACAGGGCAAAGACACTAACACAAGAGTTACACTGGACAGACTACGCAACTAAAGGCATAGATAGGGCAAGAACCCAGATAAAATTGGCAGAGGAACAGAGCTGGTGGGACAAAGGTGAATGATGGACGATAGTGGCCTCGATAGAATGAGGACTCCTGTTTTAGTCCTCAATCAGAATTATGAGCCCCTTTCCGTGACAAGAATGAAGAGGGCTATGATACTCTTGTGGCTCGGCAAAGCAGAGATTATCGAGAGCCTCGGATGGAAGATACGTACACCCAGTACAGTGTTTAGAAGCCCCAGCATCATCAGGCTTCAGAGTTATATAAATCTGAGGCGGCCCGCGATTCCTCTGACGAGAAAGAATATTATGAAAAGGGATAGGTACACGTGCCAATACTGTGGGAAGAGGGGCATACCTATGACATGTGACCACGTTATACCCAAGACAAGAGGTGGAGATGATTCCTGGGAAAACCTCGTATGCTCTTGTACGTACTGCAATAATCGTAAGGGAAATAATACGCCTACCGAAATAGGCATGAGGCTTTTGAAGACTCCCAAACGTCCGCACTATTTCTTTATGTTTCAGAATCCTATAAACATACCAGACGATAGGTGGAAGATATATCTTTTCTTGAATTAACTTGGTGATACGTAGTATATTCACCGGGTCCGGATTCTATTATGCCTATCCCATACAGGTCGCTGGCCTTCCTTAGAATGACCCTGCAGGGCTCCTGAGTAAACTCTTTTAGAATACGGCCCTTGGGGGTTTTCTCTATGGGTTGATTTCAATTGGTAAACTTTATTTGCAATAGAAGTAAGGAGAGGGTATGAAAAAACACTTGGCAGTCTTTATACTTGTAATTTTCGCATCCTGCCTGTTTGGTAGTGAGATGGATGGTGGATTTATAGGGTTCTCTTTCGGAGGAATTTCATGCGATACTGATGATCTGAATGAAAGATTTAATCAAATTGGCATAGACGAGATAGATGATATGGTCTACAGCTGGGGTGGGGAAGGATATGGTATTGTTACAAATGTCCTGTTTGGGTTTTCGGGTGCAGCTGCGGGAATTAAGACGGAGAGCGATTCTATGAGCATAAAGGTAGACATTAATTACTGGTTATTCGAAGCCGGTTACCTCTTCTCTATTACTAACAAGATAGCCCTTATCCCGATGTTCGGTATTGGAAGCAGGGGAATCAGGCTATATGCAAGACCTGATCTGGGAGATATAGATTTTGATGAAATTCTTACACCTACAGGTGCCGGGAGGACGACCACAATAAATTCAGGTGGTATAGTAGGTTCCGTAGGCCTCGGTGCACTTTTCAGACTTGGTAGTTTTATAATGTTTTACGCAAAGGGAAATTACCTTCGACAGTTTGGCGGTGACTGGAATCTTGAGGACGGTGCAATGCTAAGGAACGAACCCGAATTTGGCTTTAAGGGACCTTCATTCTCAGTGGGTATAGTCTTGGGAGGTCTTTCGGCTACAGAAAAATAGATCCGAATAGTTAAGGGAGGACTGGTTACAGACATTGGCAATTTTCACCCGTTACCCGATACCGGGAACGGGTGAATTCTTCGTTGCTTTCTTATAAGGACCTTTATAGAGAGATTAAATGAGCGTACTTGTAGCATTAATAACGGTTTTATTGATATTAACAGGAATTATAGGAACGATAGTTCCATTTCTTCCAGGAGAACCTCTCATCTTCCTTGCGGCAGTGGTCTACGGCATTGGTTTTGGATTTGATAGAATAGGGGTTTATATATATATAACTCTTGGTGTACTTGTGGCTTTTTCTCTCATTGTTAATTATATCGCGACCTCATTAGGCGCAAAAAAATTTGGCGCATCCGCGTTTGGGATGGTTGGTGCCGTGTTGGGTGCAATTATCGGTTTTATTATAGGGAACATCATAGGGCTTCTCATAGGCCCTTTTATCGGAGCCTTCATAGGTGAATTTATAAAAGGCGGTAAAACAGAAGGTAGCCTGAAGGCTGGTCTGGGAGCTGTAATTGGGTTTTTCGCAGGGGGTATAACAAGATTTCTTATTGCCCTGGTGATGATAATACTGGTTATCTATGGTATTTTTTTCTAAATTTATACCGAAGTAGGAGGTTGCGGGTTAGCAAGATTGCCTATGTGTAACCTTCATTTATTTAATTCCTTTGAGAAGTTCTACCGCTTTATCCAAATACCCCTCCTTTATCACCAGTGATATGCTGTTCATCGATGTACTTATCAATTCGATATTGATGTCATTGTTACCAAGTACAGAGAATATATCGCCCGCCACCTTCGGTCTACTTGTCAGTCCCTCCGAGTAGATAGACAGCATAGCCACATCCTTATCAAAGGTTATCCTCCTCGGATAATAATCATTTAGTATATTGATCACGTTCTCAAGGTCTTCAACTGTAACGGCGAAAGAGACGTCCATTGTTCGGGAAGGAGTTGGGCTGTATGATATCAATTCAATGTTTATATTGTGTTCGCCGAGCATATCGAAGAGCCTCCCGGCTTCCCCGGGTTTATCTGAGACTCCACTGATCGTGACGCGCGCTATATTTTTGTTCCCTCTTATATCCATAATGCCCCCTGCATAAAAATGATTACGCGGATTAAAAGAATAGATTACACAGATGAAGACTAGAAGGAGCGTAATATCCCTACTTAGGTAATGTCTTCAAGGAAGCTTTTACCTGTTTTCATCCCTACCCCAAAATAATCTGCTAGTGTTGCACCGAGGTCGCTCATATTTCTCGTATTCAGGTCCACTCCGCACTTTATTTTCTTTCCCTTTATCAACAGAGGGACGTACTCCCTTGAATGATCTGTAGAAGAAGTTGTTGGGTCAATTCCATGATCCGCAGTGATAACTAATACGTCATCCTCCATCAATTTTTCAAGACAGGACGGTAACCACCTGTCAAAGTCCATAAGTCCTTCTGCAAATCCATCGACATTATTCCTGTGTCCCCATAACATGTCAAAATCTATTAAGTTTATAAATATAAGCCCTCTTTCAACCTTACCCATCACACCTAAGACTGTTTCCATCCCGTGTCTGTTGTTCTCTGTGGGGTGGGAGTCAG
>CAZRTU010000254.1:0-3236 GCA_964603075.1 uncultured bacterium | reverse complement strand
GATGGATGAGCTCTTCCTTGGGATAACATTTAAATATATATACGAGAAGGCATATGTCTATAGTCTAAGGGGTTACGCTGTGGACTTAGGGTTCAATTACTCCCCTATAGAAAACCTTTACGTGACCTTTATTACTTCAAATATAGGTCCCAGTGTCAGTTATGGCGTGGAAGATTCCGAACCCATAAAACTTCCTCTCACTTTTGATTTGGCTGCAGGCTATAGATTTAGGAGTTTTGGTATTTGCGCATCTTTCAGGAAGCCGCTCGACGAGGTTCTCACATCCAGCATTGGTGTTGAATATTCTGTTAATTCATACCTCTCTCTTAGGATAGGGGAGAGGTTTGGCTATGATTCGAAGGGTGCATCATTTGGCATAGGTGTCAGTTATGCAAAATTTACTTTAGATTATGCATATCTCCCATATGAATTAGACCTCGGCAGATCACACCATATTACATTGGTAATTGAGTGATTTTCTTGCTTCCTCACATAGCCCCCAATTCTTTATGATTCTTCTATAGAGGTTTTAAAGGGGCTTTTATAATATATTGATAAATTTATGCATCCAGTTGCCTTGACTATAGCTGGTTCTGATTCATCCGGGGGTGCAGGAATACAAAGGGATATAAAGACATTTGAATCAATAGGTGTTTATGCAGCCTCCTGTATAACCGCTCTTACCGCGCAGAATACAAGCGAAGTTAGAAGTGTCCTCCCCGTTCCACCATCTTTTGTAAAAGAACAGATCGATGCGGTGTTTGATGACCTAAAAGTCTCGGCTGTTAAAACTGGCATGCTATATGACGAGTCAATTATTCTCACAGTGGTCGAAAGGTTAGAATTTCATAGACCGAATTTTATTATAGTCGACCCTGTTATTGTATCGGGTACCGGGCACCCTCTTCTTTCTAAGGATGCTGTATCAGTTATGATTGAGGGGCTTTTGCCAAAGGCTACCCTTTCAACACCAAACAAAAATGAGGCTTCCCTGTTATCTGGCACACAGGTAAGTGGCATCAGAGACGCAGAAGAGACAGCCAAGAAGCTTTTTAAGATTCTTGGAAGCCCTGTCTTGATTAAAGGTGGTCACTTCCAGGAGAGGGGGGCTATAGACGTACTTTTTGATGGCGAAAAGATAACACGTTTCTCAGCTGAAAGAATTGACAAAAGTGTTCACGGTGCCGGATGTAGCCTCTCCTCTGCCATTGCTGCATACCTCGCATTGGGTAACGACCTCATATCCTCTATAGAAAAGGCAAAAGAGTTTGTTTTAAAAGGTATAAAAAATGCCGAAGATTATGGGAAAGGACTTCTGATCTGGTAACCGCAAAGAGGAATGATATGGCAAAAAATCTTATCGTAGTAGAGTCACCCACTAAGGCACGAACTATAGGCCGATATCTCGGTAGCAACTATAGATTGATCTCTTCAAAAGGGCATATCCTGGACCTTCCGGAGAATAAACTCGGTATAGAAATTGAGAAGGGTTTTATGCCGAATTATGTCCCCATAAAAGGAAAAGAAAAGGTGATAAGATCTCTAAAACAGGCTTCTAACAAGTCGGAGAGGGTTATACTGGCAACAGACCCAGACAGAGAAGGTGAGGCAATTGCGAATCACGTTCGAATGGTTATGGATAGAGAGGTGGAAAGAGTTCTCTTCTATGAAATAACCGAGAGGGGAATTATGGAGG
This sequence comes from uncultured bacterium, assembly GCA_964603075.1. Lineage (GTDB taxonomy): Bacteria > Hydrothermota > UBA3073 > UBA3073 > UBA3073 > JAGMCL01. Next base: position 1,540 of record CAZRTU010000254.1, on the reverse strand, counting down.
CTTTAAAGAAGCCTGGCATGATAGATATTGCCAAGGTAGAAGCACAGATAGCGAGAAGAATACTTGATAGACTCGTGGGCTATACAGTCTCGCCACTTCTGTGGAAGGTCTTCAAGATACGGACACTTTCCGCAGGCAGGGTTCAATCAGTGGCACTAAGACTGATATGCGAAAGAGAAGAAGAGATAAATAACTTCGTGCCTCAGGAGTACTGGAATATTACGGTTAGACTTAGAAAGGACTTAACGGGTGAGGAGTTTGATGCCAGATTGGTCAAGAAAAAACCCCGGTCAGAGAAAGAAGCAATGAAAACTGCAGAGGAACTGTTGGCCGGGGAGTTTATTGTAAAGAATTTCGATAAAGGAACGAAATCAGTGAGGCCAAGACCTCCTTATATAACGAGCACACTGCAACAGGGTGCCTCGGCAAACTTCAATATGAGTGCGTCTCGAACAATGTTGATTGCCCAACAGTTATATGAGGGACTGGAAGTGAGAGGAAAAGCCGTTGGACTGATTACATATATGAGAACCGACTCTGTGAGGATAGCAAAAGAGAAGATTAATGAAGCGAGGAGATTTATAAAAGAGAGATACGGTGATGAGTTTGTACCACCTAAACCGAATTTTTACAGGGAGAAGAAGGGAATCCAGGGGGCTCACGAGGCTATACGGCCTACTCTGATGAGTCTCGAACCCTCAGAGATAAGAGAATATTTGACACAAGATCAGTTCAGACTCTATAATATGATATGGAAGAGATTCCTGGCTTCTCAGTCTACACCAGCAAGATATAGCACAAGGAAAGCTATTATTCAGTCGGGAGAGTATGAACTTGAAGCTTTATCTGAGGCTCTAGAATTTCATGGATTTCTCAAGATTACGGGTATCAAGGAAAAAGAATCCGAGAAGATTCCAGAACTCGTAGAAGGCGAGCAACTGACTCCAATAGGTAGACCCGATATGCAACAGGAGTTTACAAAACCCAAGCCGAGATTTACAGAGGGAAGTATGGTCAAGGAACTCGAGGCAAAAGGAATAGGTAGACCTTCTACTTACGCTCCCATAATTTCAACATTACTTCAGCGAGAGTATGTCGGTAAGGAGGATGGTAAACTTGTACCTACAGAGCTTGGCGTTATGGTCAATAGTGTCTTAGTGAATAACTTCCAGGAGCTGTTTAACGTGCAATTCACCCAAAAGATGGAAGAGCAATTGGACAGGATAGAGTCTGAGGATGTAGACAGGGTAGAGATTCTTTCGGACTTTCACAAAAAGTTTTCGAAGAGTATTGGCAAGTTTGATACCAGAGAAGCAAGAGAGGCACTTGAAGAGGAAACAGAAGAGGTCTGTGATAAATGCGGGAGACCCATGGTAGTAAAGGTAGGCAGGTACGGTAAGTTTCTTGCCTGTTCAGGGTTTCCAGAATGTAGGCATACAAAACCCATAAGGAAGTCCAACGATGAAAAGGCAGGAGAGAAGTGTCCTGTTTGTGGTAGAGAACTGATAATTAAAGATTCGCGTTACGGCAGATTTATTGG
>CAZRTU010000253.1:0-3244 GCA_964603075.1 uncultured bacterium | reverse complement strand
CAGCCCCGGAGAAATGAGGAGTAAGAAGATCGAGGAGTTCGTTTGGAGCAAGCGACCAGGATGTGGCGAATTCATATCCTCTCTCAGCTCCTCTTGCACCCCACTCAATAGCCATTAGGGTTGGAAGATACTTTATGGACAGGATACCGACAGCCAATATTAACCCAGCAAGTGAATAAGATATAATTTTGAATGTGCCCCTTAGCTTATTTTCTCTTCTCTGCCATATTAGATGGAATAAGAGGTAGATAAAGAATACTATGCTTGCATAATAGGTTAGCTGAAAATGTGCATTGAGAGCGGCAAGACCTCCTAAACCACCAGCGATGAGAAAATCTTTAGCATTTTTATCTACGAGACCCTTATGGAGAAAGAGAAGTATGAATGGAAAGAACGCAGTAGCAATGATTTTTCCATCATGTCCCGGGGAGGTCATTGACAAGGCGGAACCGCATCCCATGTAAGCAATACCCGCGAGCAGGGCAATGTAAACCGATAATTTGAGCTTTTTCATGTAAAGATACATACCCAGCCCCGCAAACATCATAGAAAATACAAAGATGTATGTCCATCCCACGTGTGTTGGCAATAAAAGATATATAATAGTTTGTAGTGAATAGAAATAATCGCGAGGTACTCCATCAAATACCATAGGGTCCCATCTTGGAATCTCTCCAAAACTTTTAATAGACTCAGTCCTCCATTCTCTATTAGCATATCCTCCTAAAAGCCAGTCCGAACCATACATCATTTTAGAACCTGAAAGCAAAGGAGCAAAGTAAATAAGAGGGAGTATAATAAGAATGATAATAGCGATTCTATTTATTAATCTCTCAGACAGAAATTTTTCTGGTTCTTTATTAATTTTCCTCTTTTTTGTCTTTTTCATATATCACCTCCATTTGTATCAACAAATAATTAAAATTCTGGAATAATGTTATGAAATATTCAGGAGCTTGTGTTATCAGATATATCCTAAACCCTTTAGTCTTTCCTCAACCTTGTCTATATCTTTCTTGTAAATGTGCGAAGAATCAATCTTGGGCTCGGTATATTCGAGATTATTTATCCAAGTTTCGAGACTTTTTCTTAAGTCACTGGCAACATTTGGTTTCTTTGCCATAATATTCTCGGTTTCTTTCGGGTCTCTATTCAAGTCATACAACTCCTCTTTAGCTCCGTGTATTCGACCACATCTTCTGCAGGGAATTTCCTTTTCATTCAATGAATAAATATACTTCCAGTTCGAGTTCCTGATAGCCCTTTTCCTCTGGTACTGTATTTCTTCAGCATATATTGCGGAATGTATTTTATGCCCTTCAATCAAGGGAATAGCGCTTTTCCCATCAAATCTCAAATCTGTTTCTATATTCAGTAGTTCAAGTATCGTCGGCACAAAGTCATAATGCTGTGCAAAGCCTTTTATTCTTTTATCCTTGGGTAAATCTGGGTGAAAGAGCAAAAACGGAACGTGAAGGGTTTCGTCGTATAACCCAGCGTGGTCAAGATAAATACCATGTTCAGTGAGACTTTCACCATGGTCAGAGGTAAGGATAATCATAGTATCGTTTAACAGATTTTGGTTCTCCAAATAATTTAATAATCGCCCTATTTCGTTGTCAGCAAAACTTATTTCACCATCGTAGCTTTCGATAATTGTTGATTGATACTCCTGAACTTTCTTCTCAAAATAGCTAAATTTCTCTTTGAGTCTCTTACCTGTAATCAGCTTAGATAATTCTGCTATTTTTTTGGCAGCATCCTTGTAATTAGGTAAATAATTGTGTGGAGGTAAATATGGGGTGTGTGTATCCCAGTAATGCAGGAATAGAAAGAATTTTTCTTGTTTATTCTTAGAAATTAGCTTTATAGCCTGGTCTGTGATGCATTTTGCATCTTCATATGGCTTTGATATACCCTTAGATATCTTTTGTTGTATCTTTTCAATGATAGATTGAGTTATGAGCCTTCTAAGAAATGGAAACTTTCGAACCTGCTGTTTTAGAAAACCGTGTAAGCTTGCTTGAGGTTTTGCGCCAGAATAGTAGTCGTACCCTGTTTTGTGCCATCTCCAGAGCCAGTCAATTGCCAGTGTTCTATAGTCATTCTCTTTTAGTATTTCGGGTAGCAACTTAATCCCGCGTTCATTAAAAGACTTAACTTCGATATCTGTTACTCTGGGGCCGTGGTTTAATATTCCATGTGATAGGGGACATCGACCTGAAAATATGGTTGTGAATGAAGGATCAGTGTGATTTATACACGCATATGTGTCTTCAAATAACAATCCCATTTTTGCCAGTCGGTCGATGTTTGGACTGGTATTTTTCTTATATCCATAACATCCTAAGTTACTTGCTCGTAATGCGTCAACCGCTATAAAGATGATGTTCATTTACATCTCCTTGTATTGATTACTCTTAGGTTTATCTATTTGTAATTTCAAGCCCCTGGCAAAGATAGCAAAGAATATAAACATTCCTATTATCGCCCAGATTCTCCATAAGACAGCCGATATTATTCCTATGGTTGTTGGGAGTAGAAACTTGAGTAAGAAAGCCAAAACTCCCTCTCTGACCCCCAGCCCTCCTGGTACGAAAACTGCCAGAAAGCCCGCTACCCAGGCAATCGAATAAGAACCTACAAGAGGAAACCATATTTGCGGAGTTATTGGATAAAAAGACCTTATAAGAAAATAAAAACTTGTTCCTTGAGAAACCCAGCTAAAGCAGTATATTATTAATGTTTTCAAGATATATTTATAATGAAACCCAAACTCAATGGGCTTTCTTTTAAACAATTTAAGCACGAGATTTACCAATTTAGACAAGACTGGTGGATATAAGGCGGCAAGGCATAGGGGGATGAGAATTAAGGCATAGTATATTTCATCGGGTAGTCCCCTACCCCCAAAAAAAACAAGCGAAGCCGAGAATATTAGTAAAGCCCCCAGTATAGATATAACGGTAGATAAGATTACACTCACAGTAGATTTGTAGACAGGAACATTATACTTTTTCGCAAGATAGACCTGGCCAAGTAAGGACCAAACCTTACCAGGTACAAATCTTCCGAGTCTTGTGGCAGAGGTGATCTGTATGGCTCTTTTTAAGCTTAACTTGGCGCCGAGACCTCGTAATATGGATATCCAACCATATGGGGCTAAGATGAAGAAAGCAATCAAAAAGATGAAAGATATAAACAGATAAATTATGTTAAATTCTAATTCTTCAAATGGTACTCT
>CAZRTU010000252.1:0-3277 GCA_964603075.1 uncultured bacterium | reverse complement strand
AGATTGCAAGACGCCTGCCTGACGGTAGACAGGTGGGCAAGCAAAAGAAATGAAGAAGATAATACACTTCGGTATAAGTCTAAGCACTTTTACTCTTACCATAAGATTTGACAATTCTTTATCATGAGAGCTTGGGACAATGTCCAATTTTTGAATTTATAATTTTCAATCCCCCAGCTTATGTACAGATTTATAGCAGATATTATAGATTTAGAAAAAATTGAAGAGAGGAAAGATGGCAACTTCAAGGCCTATACCCTGAGGTTAAAGCTCAGAATAAAAAACATCTTTCCAAGCTGCCCAAAACCACCCCCTTATATAAAGGGTAGGACTGTCTGGGTCACAAGAGAGTATCCCCATCCGTTTGAGCCAAAGACGGGTGACTCGGTGATATTATCTCCCGATGAGATCGCAGATGTCATTCCGACCCCTCATGGTGATATAAACAGAGACGGTTACAAGGAGATTCTCCTTAAAAATGATCTGGTATCCGCCACGATACTACCGCACCGCGGTGCAAGGATAGGCTCTCTTTCATATAAAGATAGAGAATATTTCGGAACAGAGATTTCCTATGCGAGCAAAAAATGGATTGATATAGGTGGCGTTTTCGATTCCGTAGATGGGAAAATTCCTGGGTTCCTTGCCTGTGCCAGGTTTGAGGAGCAAAATAAAGTAGACAAGAAGACGAGTTCAAAACCTAAAGCAGATGATAAAAATCTCTGCTTGCTTAAATACAGCAAGAAAGGGTTCGAGATTACAAAGAAATACACAATAGACTCCTGCTACCCAATAATTTCGGAAACCACCAATGTAGAGGTAAAAAGGAAGAAGAAAATCATATACTCCAAATACCTACCCATCAAAACAGTGAAGGGCGACAATGCACTTTATGTGCCAACAAATGAAAAACTCGAGCACAGATACCATCAGATTGACTCGGTTTTGACTTACTGGCGTCCAATAGATTTCTGTGGTTTAAAGCTCGATTCCTTCCTTATGGGCGACGAGAAGGCTGGTTTCTTATATGCAACACACAAGACTAATCTGAGGTATCTGAAATTACAATACTCTATAAGAAGCTTTCGGCTCCACCTTTTCTCTGAGAAAAGGGAATTGAAGAAGGGGGGATCCTTTACATACAATTGTGTATATGCATTGGGCGATAAATATAGAGTCACAAAAAACTCAATTATCATTAAGTCAGATAGTCCGGATAAGACATTATTCATTGTGAGAGCAGACGACAAATTCAAAGGCTCTATAAAGTGGAAGAACAGAGAGATACAGTTAAAACCCGTTTTTATAAATGATGCAGTAAAATTATGGTTAAATTAAACCAAATAACATTTGGATATGAGTGGGAGGCACTCGTCCTAAAACCCGATCTCACCATTGTAGATGATAGTGACGTGAAGTGGATAGCAAGGCATCTGCGCAATAAGTTTACCTGGTCAAGAACTGGTTATGACGATATGGGACATAGACTCCAGGGTAATATGCTGGAGATAAGGTCGGGTATTATGACGTCTTACCAAGAGCTCGTAGAACATACGCACCTTCAGTTGGAGGAGATAAGAAGAGTATGCAAGGAAAAGAAATGGATATTTCTTCCCGTTGGATCACACCCGGCTATGGGTAACGCTATCGGATTACATATACACCTTGGTAGCATATATGAATTTGCCCTCGCAACAGATATTTCAAATACCCTCGTAAACTATGCCCCCTGCTTTGCTGCACTCTCAGCAAACTCGCCCATATGGGGTATAGACAAGCAACTTGAATACAAGAGTTACAGGGTATTACACCATGCTGATTACTGTTCGATTGTGCGTAGATTTTCCGACCCGGAACTGGCACAGTGGACATGGGGAGGTGATGTATGCGTAAAAACGGATGTCCACTCCACAATAGAACTCAGACTTCCTGATGCTGCCTCATTTGAGGAGCTATCGATTCAGTTTGTCGCATTCGTCACCGCATTCTTTGTCGGATATCTGAAAAAGAAATCCCATAAATTCACGAAACATCAATATCTGGAATATGTTGAAAACAGGATGAGGTCGGCAAGGTATGGATTGCAGGCAAGATTTAGGTGGGACGGCAAGGAGAGAGATGTTACTGATATATTGTGGGATATGATGGAGATGTCGGATTTCAATTCAATAGGGTGTCCCGGTATAGGACTGATAGAGGATATGTTAAAGAAACGCCAGACACAGGCAGATTTCTGTATGCTCATCTACAAATTCCACCCAGAGGTATTCAAATTTACGAAAGAGCTTGCCAACATCGTATCGAGAGAAAACTCATTTCGAGATTATCTGAAATTTGCACCCAAACTACCCTCTCTTGAAGCAAGCGATTTAGACGAGGTTATACTTTCTTATATAAAAAGGGAAACGCCGTTAGCCTATATATATGAGCGCATATATCTTCCATACGACATTCTCAACCAGAGACTCGAAACCCTGATCAGGGAGGGAAAGATTGTAAGGGAACAGACACCAGAATATGGTGAAAGGTACACAAAGATTAGGAAATGATTTGACATGAATATAACAAAGATAAAAAAGGGTAAGAAGAGATACAACGTATACATAGACGAAGAATTTTCACTTGCCGTAGGTGAAGAGACTCTTTTAAAACTTGATCTGTACGAGGGAAAGAAAATCGACCAGGAGGAGCTGGAGAGAATAAATCATTATGAAGATAGTGTAAGGGCTAAAGATTACGCTCTGAACTTACTCTCATACAGACCGAGAAGCAAAAGGGAGCTTACTCGAAGACTTAAAGAGAAGAAATTTGGCGAAGAGACTGCCCAAGAGATTCTCATAAACCTTGAGCAAATCGGCCTTGTAGATGATTATGACTTTGCAAAATACTATATTGAATCCTATAGAGACAAAAAGGGTATATACAGACTGAAAAACGAACTCATCAAATTAGGGATAGATATGACGGTCATCGATAAGGCTCTTGAGGAGGTGCCGGTAGACGAGAAGCAAACGGCGACCAAGCTCATTGACAAATGGCTCAGAACGCATAAGGTAAGGGATAAGGGAACAGAAAAGAGACTCGTAGATCATCTCGTTAGAAGAGGGATTTCCTGGGATACTGTTTCCGACCTGAGAAAACATATAAAACAGAGATTAATGGGATGACCCCTTACCTATGCCAAGGTGATTTTTCGTAGTTTGCCATTTTCTTTTCCTGTCTTTAATGAGTCCTGCAAAATAGAGAATAAAATTAACAGGGATTGAAAGAGAATTTA
>CAZRTU010000251.1:0-3323 GCA_964603075.1 uncultured bacterium | reverse complement strand
AGACATTGGAAGACAATCAACAGAAATCTGGCTACTACACAGTTGAATGGGATGGAATGGATAATGCGGGTAAGGGTGTTCCTAATGGTGTATATTTTCTCAGGTTCGAGGCGGAGGGATTCGTCAGTACGAGGAAGATGGTCCTCATCAACTAAGGACTATGCAGTAAGCACTAAGCAGTAGGCACCTTTGAGTTTGTTGAGTTTGCCCGGTTTACCCAGTTCGTTAAGTTTACTGATGATACTGGAAACCATGTAACATGTACAAACAAACCTCCTTTTACTGTCCCCAAAAAACATATTCTCAAAAATTTTGCTTGACAGATTATCATTTTTAACCTATATTATAATTATAAGAAGTTTAAGTAGAACGTAAGCTAAATCTAAGAGATACACAGGAGGTGAATATGTGTAGGCAATTCAGGATTTATGATTTACGATCGATGATTTCCCTCGCGGTTGTGCCGCTCCTTCTTGCGGTCGGCCTAAGTGCCCAGAATACTGATTACTCCTGGAGATGGCAGGATATTAATTATTCAAGCATACCGGTTCAGGAAGAGGAAAATGAGCGAAAAATTCTGAAAAAGGTCTCTACATTACAGATACCCTTTATAGAAAATCAAGGTCAGATTGGAGATGAGAGTGTGAGATATTATGCACAGACATTTGGGGGAGCTGTCTTTATCACGAAGGATGGAGAGATCGTATATTCCTTACCGAAATATGAGGAAGAAAACGTGGTGAAACTTTGTGTAATCAAGGAAAATCTTATTGGCGCCTCAATAACATGCGTAGAAGGAGAGGAAAAAACGGCAACCAGAGTGAGTTACTTTAAGGGTAACAACTCCGAAAAATGGAGAAATAACATTCCAACTTACAACCTGCTAAGCCTCGGCGAAGTTTATGAAGGAATAGAACTGAAGCTTAGAGCATATGGCAAAAACGTTGAGAAACTTTTCTACATACATCATGGAGCAGACCCCGAAGATATAAGAGTAGATATTGAAGGAACCGAAGTTTTAAGAATCAATGACAGAGAAGAACTTGAAGTGAAGACGCCTCTGGGGACTGTTAAATTCAGCAGACCTCTTGCCTATCAGTATAATGATGATGAATTCGTATATGTAGATGTTAGTTACATAGTGGAAGACAATCGATATGGATTTGAGGTTGGTGATTATGACCCCGAAAAAGAGCTTGTCATCGATCCATTGCTCGCATCAACGTATCTCGGAGGTGAAGGTTATGATAGAGGTCGTTCTATTGTATTAGATGGTGAAGGAAATGTATATGTAGCAGGTTTTACGGGTTCAACAGATTTCCCTGTAACTCCAGGCAGTTATGACATGGATTACAATGGTGGTGAGGATATATTCGTTTCAAAACTTGATGGCAATTTGACGACCCTTTTAGCATCAACATATCTCGGCGGCAGCCATAACGAGGCTCTGTATAACTTTGATTTAGATATGGCATTAGATGGAGCAGGGAATGTCTATATTGCTGGTTATACTTATTCTACAAATTTTCCAGTTACCCCAGATGCTTATGACCTAACTTACAACGGTGGTCTCTATGACGGGTTCGTAGCCAAATTGAATGGAAATCTTGATAACCTCATTGCATCCACATTTCTTGGAGGCAGTATGACGGATAACGCCCGCGCCATATCTATCGGTGTAGATGGTAATGTTTATATATTTGGCGGTACTTCTTCGTCTAATTTTCCTGTTACCTCGGGAGCTTATGATACAACATACAACGGCGGTTTTATCAACTGGGATGTTTATATATCAAAGCTCGGTCCTGAACTTGATACCCTCATTTCATCAACATTTTTTGGGGGTGCAGAAAGTGAGGAAGTAGCTTTTTCCATATGGGTTGACAGTGATGAGTATCTGTACATCACTGGCTATACCTTATCATCGGACTTTCCGATTACACCCAACGCCTATGATACAGACTATGATATTTTTGATTGCTATGTGTCAAAGCTGGGTTGCAATTTAGATACCCTGCTTGCCTCAACATTTATTGGTGGCACCAACATAGATGAAGCTCATTCCTTCTATGAAGGCGGAGATGGATGCGTGTATGTGACAGGTATTACCTATTCATCTGATTTTCCTGTTACTCCTGCCGCTTATGACACGGAGTTTAATGGTGATAGAGACGCCTTTGTCTCAAAGCTCGACGGGAATCTTCAAAACCTCGTTTCATCCACTTTCCTTGGTGGTACAAACTGGGACTGGTCGAATTTCATATCCTTGGATGGTAGCGGTAATGTTTATGTGACCGGGCTTACTAATTCATCTGACTTCCCAATCACTCCCAACGCTTATGATATGACTCAGTTTGGATCAGATGTCTTTATATCGAAGTTCGGGAGCAATCTTGACACACTCTTTGCATCTACTTTCCTCGGTGGCGAATGCCCTGAAGAAGCTTATTGTATAAGGATAGACAACGTTGGTAATGTATACGTAACAGGAGAAACAGAGGCTTTTTTCCCGACAACTCAAGGTGCCTATGATTCTACCTGGAATGGGTTGAAGGATGCGTTTGTATCAAAGCTGGATGCCAACCTTTCTGCTGAGGTCGGTATTGAGGAATCATCTCCAGAGTCATTCTTTCTATTCTTGGACGGTCCCAACCCGTTTTCCAATCAAACTACGATTCGTTACATGTGCTCATGCCAGACGCATATATCGCTAAATATACATGATCTAACGGGAAGATTGGTAAAGACTCTTTCGAATGAAGATGTGGAGACTGTTCATTATTCGACAATATGGGATGGGAGAGATAACGCTGGCAAAGAGGTACCAAACGGTCTGTACTTCCTAAGGTTTGAGGCGGGGGAGTTCAGAGAAACGAGGAAGATGATCCTGCTTAAATAGGGACTAAGAAGTAGACAGTAAGCACTAGGGACTATGCAGTAGGCACTAAGCAGTAAGAGAGAGACCGACAGTCTTAGGGTCGTAGTGTCGATAAGATTCCGGATTTCACTTGACAAAGGGGAGATTTTATATTATAATACAATTAGTGATGGGTGTATAAAAATCAAAAATACAGATCAAAATTCAAAATAGCTCTGAGCACTCTGCGTGCCCTGCCTGCGGCAGGCAGGTCTGTGGTTTAAGAAGAGGGGATAGATGATTTTTCACCCTTCGCTTTTCGTAAGTTTATAATTATGCATTGCTAATCTTGAATTGATTCCTCTGTATTCTCTGTGTATCCTGTGGTTAAATTTTTGACAATACTAAATCTTAATGAGTCCTGCAAAATAGAGAATAAAATTAACAGGGATTGAAAGAGAATTTA
>CAZRTU010000250.1:0-3323 GCA_964603075.1 uncultured bacterium | reverse complement strand
GAGGCACCCGATTGCGACGGAGTAATTATGTCGGAGGGTCATAATCTAATTCAAGACACGACAGGTGCAACCATTGTCGGAGACCTTACTGGCAACATTACCGGGCTCGACCCCAATCTGGGACCCCTCGATTATAATATGGGCTCTACAAAGACACATGCGCTCCTCACCGGAAGCCCAGCCATTGATGCCGGCGATAATGCAACCTGCGCAGCTACTGACCAACGGGGTATTTCCCGTCCTCAGGATGGCGACGATGATGGAACCGCAGTGTGCGACATGGGAGCATACGAGCTTATACTTGATGCCGACAACGATGGTGTATCTGATATTGAGGAACAGGGGCCAGACGGCAGTGATCCTTCATATGACGGCAATGAAGATGGTATCCCTGATGGAAATCAAGGAAACGTAGCATCGTTTCATACATACGATGACAGCCATTATGTGACAATCTACTGTCCTGATGGATACAATCTTTCAGAGGTGATGGCAGTGGACAATCCTTCACCTGATGATGCACCTGAAGATATGGACTTCACATATGGTTTCTTTAAATTCAAGGTGACTGGTCTGAGTGTGGGTGGTGATGCTACTATAATACTTTACCTCCCTGATGGTGCGTCTCCTGAGACTTATTATAAATATGGTCAGACGCCGGACGAAACTTTGCTTCACTGGTATGAATTCTTATACGATGGTACAACTGGTGCAGAGATAGATGAGAATGTAATCACACTGCATTTTGTAGATGGAGAGCGTGGTGACCACGACATTACTGCTAATGGCGTTATCGTAGAACCAGGTGGGCCTGGCAAGCCTGTGGTAGGAATCTCAGATGATGCATCAGGGCTGAACCCCAGGAAATTTGCACTTACAAAGGTGTCTCCAAGTCCATTCGTAGGCAAAACTTCTATAAAATACGAATTACCAAAGAAAACTCACATAAGTCTTTATGTCTACAACTCTGAAGGTCGTCTGATTGAGGTCATTGAAGATTGTGAAAAAGAAGCAGGGTATTATACTGTAGAATGGTCTGTAAGAGACAGAGATATACCGTCTGGTATCTATTTTGTAAATCTGGATACGGGAGAATCTAACAAAACAAAGAAGATAATCTTAATTAAGAATTAAAACCCATTAGGCAGTAAGCACCTCAACATTCAGCAAGAACCTTTGCTGTGAAGTAGTTACGACAATAAATTGTTAGGATAAAGATCAAAGAGATAGGCGGGTTGAACAAATACATTGGTTAATCGCGGAAATTACATAAGGTCGTCGAGACATAGGAGAGTAGATCTGCCGAATCCCCACATAGATCTATAGAAAGATATCCTTCCTGTAAAATCTATCTTGACAAACACACTTTTTTTTATTATAATTACCGTATATTCCCCTTTAGTCACGGAGAATCTCTAAGATATTTCTGAGAGAGCAGTCTGATCAAGAACTTAATTGTGTTGAAAAGAGGTTGGGAGGAAATCATGAGTGATAAAGGCAAGCTTTTAGCAGTCTGCATATTGATTATACTCTTGTGTTTAGTCGACATTTTTGCTCAGGCACCAGATATCGTCTGGACAAAGTTCTATGGAGGAGAGAATCACGACGGTGCCTGGTCGGCTCAGCAGGCTGCTGACGGAGGTTATGTTGTTGTTGGTTTTGTAGATAGCGAACCAATATATGGAGGTGGAAATCTCTGGCTCTTAAAGACTGACCCTGACGGCGATACCATGTGGACTAAGACCTATGGGGGGGAAGAATCAGACGCGGCTTATTCTGTTCAGCAGACATCCGATGGTGGATACATAATGGTAGGTACAACCTATTCTTTCGGTGAAGGTACTCCCGCTTCCGGTAATATCTGGCTCTTAAAGACGGATGCTGCCGGTGATACAGACTGGACAAAAGTCTATGGAAGGAGTTACTACGATTACGGCTGGTCAGTAAAACAGACTCCCGATGGTGGATACATCATCACCGGACAGGAAGGGTGTGGAATCTGTCCGTTCGTTGCAGACCTATGGCTCTTAAAGACGGACGCTGACGGCGACACCCTGTGGGCAAAAAGATACGGAGGTACGTCCTGTGACTTCGGATACTCGGTCCAGGTAACCTCGGATAGCGGTTTTATAGTGGTAGGCACTACATATTCCTTTGGTATTGCCACACCAGACACTGCTAATCTATGGCTGGTTAAAATAGAACCCGATGGGGACACTCTTTGGGCAAAAACCTACGGGGGAAGGTTAGACGATGAAGGGAAAGCGGTTCAGCAGACCTCTGATGGAGGCTATATTATAACGGGGTGGACAAGGTCTTACGGTGAAGGGAGCCCGGATCAAAGCATCTGGCTTCTAAAAACAGATGCCGATGGAGACACAGAGTGGACCAAATGCTACTGGAGACCCAACTATGCCTGGGGTACTGACGTCAAACAGACATCAGACGGCGGGTACATAATATCTGGATACACATGGTCTGTTGAAGCCTTTGATGATATTTGGCTTATAAAGACTGATGCTGACGGGGACACTCAGTGGACGAAGACCTATGGCGGAGACGAATATGACCAGGGTTATTCGATTCTACAGACCGCGGATGGTGGGTACTTTGTCGCTGGTAGGACCTATTCCTTTGGCAACGGTAGATCCGACGTGTTGCTTTTGAAGACAGGTTTGGTAGGTATAGATGAACAGGAATCCACCCAAAATATTTCCACCCTGAGATGCAGCCCAAATCCTTTCAGTGGAAATACAGTCATCAGTTATCAGTTGCCGGTTACCGATGAAAATAATTTACGTCTTACACCTTACGCCTTACGTATCTACGATATATCCGGACGTCTTATCCGCACCTTTATTCTGTGTGATCCCTGCAAATCTGCGGGTTCTGTGATTTGGGATGGTAGGGATGATTTCGGCAAATCTTTAAATACAGGATTATACTTCCTCAGGCTGGAGGTAGGGGAGCTTGTGAGGACGACGAAGATGATGCTGCTTAAATAGGGACTGAAGACCGAAGACCCCTACCTGCCGGCAGGCAGGAGAGACCAATGACTGTACAATAAGAGAGTAGGGCAAGGCTTAAGCCTTGCAAGAAGAGGAGAAGAGAGACTATGGGCTAAGCAACTGAGGACTGGGATATAGATATGGGGAATTCAAATCTTCACTGGACAGAGGAGACCTACATTAAGTATGGGGATATTGTCTTTGATCTCCTTACAGCTCCACCAGATACATATTCAAGAACCCCCGAACAGGTGGAATTCATAGATTCAATTTTGAAAAAACATCATCCCTCCCCCAAAAAAATTCTCGATATAC
>CAZRTU010000249.1:0-3332 GCA_964603075.1 uncultured bacterium | reverse complement strand
CCATAGTGACATTTCATGGATTATTAACTATAAAACCATCACATCCCCATGGATACGAGCAGTTTCTCCTTTGCAATACTATACGAAACAAGTGAAGAGAGCCACTCAAGTTTTGACCTTGTGAGAGCGAGTTGTGTATCCATATATTCCAAATTTGTTATAAGACCGTTATTATATTGTTCTTCAGCGAGTTCTAATGCTTCCTCTGCTTGTGCTACATTCTCTTCCTGATACGAAAGTATCTCCTCTTCCTGTTCCAGCAAAAGGAAGTTTGTCTTTACCTCCAACCTGATGGCTTCCTCGAACTGAGTGAGACTAAAATCCAGCTGTCTTAATTGTGATCTTCTCTTCTTTATCCTTGCGTAATGAGACCCACCCTGAAATATCTGCATACTTAATGCCAGGGTGATGTTCCAATCAGTTCCCCAGCCTTCTTCGCTAAAACTCAAGGGTTTTTTATAATCATAGTTATATATCAATGCAAGGCTTGGTTTGTTCTGTGCCTTTTCAATGGCGAGAGCCTTTTCGGTTAAATCTTTTGTGAGCCTAAATGCCATAAAATCCGGCCTTTTATTCAGGGCATAAGAGAAGGCCTCCTCAAGGGCTACGTTGTAAGGTCGGTAATCAAGGTCTACGTCAAGCACAATATTAACGTCATCAGATACTCCTATAGACATTTTTAGGGCAGAGAATGCAATCTCTCTATCTCTCTCGGCTCTAAGGACCTGAGTTCTGAGATTCGTAAGCTCAACATTCGCCCTCAAAAGGTCGAGTCTCTGAGCCATTCCATTTTCATAAAGTGCCCTAACCTGACTGACATGTTCCTCCATAAGATCGTATGATTCTCTCATAAGTTCCAGGGCCCCCTGTGTTAGATAAGCACCCAGGTACGACTGAGTAACTTGAAGCATCACATCGTTTACTGTCTTCCTATAATTCTCCTTTTCTATATCATAGTTAATAGTCGCTATTCTGTATGAATTCAGTAAAGTGCCCCACGTAAAGAGTGGCTGTTGTAATGAACCTCTTAATAAATAATTTTCACTCGCGCCCATCTCAAGGTCCATACTATCCACTCCGGTCATCACGGTTATAGGTTCTGTATATCCAGCTGGGAAGCCATTAAAATCATAAACATTCAATGGCGTTATAGTATACTCGGGCACCTCCATCATGAAGGCGGGAATCTCCCCAAGACGTGTATAACTCCCCTGTAAGGATAGCGATGGCAGGAAGGCTGCTCTGGCAATACCAATCTCTGCACTTTTTTCAACAATCCTCTCCTTCGCTATGAGAATTGTCTGATTGTTTTCCCTACATAGGAGTTTTGCATCCTCTAACTTCAGGTGAAGGGTATCTAAAGATGACTCTGCAATAACAGGCATAGCAATTGCAACCAGTACACCGATTGAACAAGATAAGATTCTCTTCATCATCTATCTCCTTTTAAAAAAATAAACTATTCAATAGAAGGTTCATCTATCTCTGCTTACATAATAAACCATCTTTCAAGGTATCTATAACAAATTGGATACACTCGTCATTCGACCGTCTGCCGCCACTTACCCGATACAAGATAAAAGACATCAAAACACCTCTAAGTAAAGTCGAAAGCAATTCAATATTACAGTCTTTTATTTCACCTTTTTTTATTCCCTGATAGAGTATACTACTAATTCCCTCTGAAACGAAATCTTTGTATTTATCCATAAATTCTCGGAACGTCTTTTCTTTTGATGTATAAAGACAGTGAGCCTCTGAATATAGTATAGTTATCATCTCTCTGTTGTTCTCAACATAATCGAGAATCGCTCTAAACATCTTCTTAATCTTTCCAAAAACAGGCACTTTCTCCTGATTGATCTCTCCGATCAATTTCCTGAGATCGTCAATAATACTCAAAAGTATCTCACGAATTATGTCTTCTTTCTTCTTGAAATAAAAGTAGAGTGCGGATTTAGAGAACCCCGCCTCCCTGGCTATGTCACTGACAGTTGTACGGATAAAACCCTTGGAAGAGAAAACCTTAATTGCAGCATTTAATATAGCCTTTTTTCTCTCCTCCCTCTCCTGTGTTTTTCTCACATTCATAGTACTTAATGCTGACCAATCGGTCGAAAACTCGACTAATGGGTCAGAGTATAACACAATTTTCCTCTTTTGTCAAGAAAAAAATCTAATTTTTGATGAAAAGTCAAGGATATCTTCTCCCAGAAAAAACCTTGACATTCCTGGAGTTTTATGATATAATCCACTTTGCAGTTTATATAAAATAGATTCGCCAAGATGAGATCTGGATTTTGTACAATACTCGGAAGGACTAATGTAGGTAAGTCTACCTTGTTGAACAGAATCCTTGGGAAAAAACTCTGTGCAGTGTCTCGGAAACCACAGACAACACGGCATAAGATACTGGGTATACTCAACGATGAAAAATACCAGATAGCATTTATTGATACTCCGGGTATAATGGAGCCTTCCTATGAACTCCAACGGGTCATGTTAAAGACCGCATTTTTGACTCTTGAGGGAGCAGATGTAACAGTTGTGATGGTTGAGCCATATTCGGTGGAAGATACGATCATAAAGAAGGTGAAGGGCTTACCCCTGATTGTTGCAATAAACAAGATAGACCTCATCAAGAAGAGAGAAAAACTTCAGGATTTTATAAATGAGTACGAAAAGAATAAATCTATAAATAGCATCTGCCCTATCTCTTCGATTACCGGAGAAGGTGTGAACTTACTTATTGATAGAATCGTTAGTTTCCTGCCCGAGACCGAATCTTACTATCCACAGGATATGCTCTCTGACAGAAATGAAAGATTTTTTTGCAGCGAGATCATAAGGGAGAAGCTCTTTGAATGTTACGGCGAGGAGATTCCATACACTGCTGCGGTTGTAATTGATGATTTCGTGGAGAGGGAAAAAGGCAAGACCTTTATAAGGGCTTATATCTATGTGGATAAGGAATCCGCAAAAGGTATTATCATTGGTAAGGGAGGTAAAAAGCTAAAGAAGGTAGGGTCACTGGCGCGTAAAGAGATAGAATTCTTCATAGAGAAACCGGTCTATCTCGAGCTCAGGGTCAAGGTTCGTAAGGGCTGGAGGAAAAAATCTAGAGATATAATGGAATTTGGTTATACGAGTTAGACCGTTTAGGACGCAGATAAACGCAGATTCTCGCAGTAAAAAAATTATGCAAATCCAATTCTTTCAAAAAAGCTCTAATAAGTGAAATATTACCGTCCGCGTGAAATGTATGCAAGAAATATATTAACTTAAGATAACTTGAAAATATTTAAAAAAGAATTTTAAAAAAATCCTTAAAA
>CAZRTU010000248.1:0-3334 GCA_964603075.1 uncultured bacterium | reverse complement strand
AGATTTAATCAGAAAATTTTATAATAAGGAGTCTTGATGTCAAAGAAATTAATATTAACAGGAGCAGGATGCTTAATAGGTTCTCATTTGACAGAGAGGTTGGTGGAGTCGGGTCACAGAGTGAGAGCTTTTGTACGGTATAACTCAAGAAACAATTGGGGTTGGTTGGAGGACTCTCAGTTTAAAGGTGAGATTGAGGTCTTCTGTGGAGACATCAGGGATTACGATTCTGTATATGATGCAATGAAAGGTTGTGATACTGTCTTCCATCTGGCTGCTCTAATTGGTATACCATATTCCTACGTCTCACCCTTAGCTTATATAAGGACCAACATTGAAGGTACATACAATGTACTCCAAGCGGCGAAAAATTTAAACATAGAAAATTTATTGACAACATCCACCAGTGAGGTCTATGGGGGTGCTCATTATATACCGATTGATGAAAATCATCCTATAAACCCGCAGTCACCATATGCTGCATCGAAGGCGGCTGCTGACCATATTGCACTCAGTTTTCATAAATCTTTCAGCCTCCCGGTAAAGATCGTAAGACCGTTTAACACCTTTGGGCCAAGACAATCTGCGCGAGGTGTTATCCCCACTACCATCACGCAGGCATTGACAAAAGATAAGATCTTACTTGGATCTTTGACCCCCACGCGAGACTTTACATATGTCCTGGATGTGATAAGTGGATACATTAAGATAGCACAGTCGGAAGAGGCGGTCGGAGAGGTGGTCAATATTGGTTCTGGTGTTGAGATTTCCATTGGTGACCTTGCGAGAAAGATTCTCGTATTAACAGGAAAAGAAACAGAGATAATTCCCGATACCGAACGCGTTAGGCCAGATAGTAGCGAGGTTGAAAGACTATGTGCAGATGCCAAAAAGGCAAAAGAGATAATGGGCTGGGAGGTGGAGGTGGCACTCGATAAAGGATTGGAACTCACCATAGACTGGGTTTCTAAACATTTAGATGTGTATAAGGCTGATATATATAACATATAAGGGGGATTATGAGAGCAGTTATACTGTCAGGAGGTAAGGGAACGCGGCTTGCCCCGTATACCACTGTTTTGCCCAAGCCCCTCTTGCCAATCAGTGATATACCAGTATTAGAAATTGTCATAAGACAGCTCAGATATTTCGGTTTCAAAAGAATTACATTATCTGTTGGGCACCAGGCATCTCTCATAGAGGCTTTTTTTGGAAACGGAGAGAGGTTTGATATTAAGATAGATTATTCGAGGGAAGATATACCATTAGGTACTGCTGGCCCACTCTCAATGGTAGATAAACTGGATAGTACTTTCTTGGTTATGAATGGGGATATACTTACAGATCTAAACTATAACGAGATGGTTACGTTCCACGAGAAGAGTGGAGCCTTCGCAACCCTGGGTCTCTACCAAAAGCGGGTTCTAATCGATTTAGGGGTGATCGAATCCGATAAAAGTGATGAAATTAGAAATTATATTGAGAAGCCCAAAATGGAATACAAGGTTAGCATGGGTATCTATGTTTTCCATCCTGGGGTTAAAGACTACATTCCCAGCGGCGTAAGAATTGACATGCCCGACTTGATCAAGGATTTGATAGACGATAAAAAGAAGATTATGGGTTATCATTTTGACGGATATTGGTTAGACATTGGGAGATATGATGATTATCAATCAGCGATTGAATTGTTCGAAAGAGAGAAGGACAGGTTTCTATATTAGGAGTATATGTTGCAAAAAGTCCTGATTACAGGTGTAACCGGGTTTACAGGCAGTAACTTAGCAAAATACCTTTCCAATCTGGGATTAGAGGTATATGGATTATGTTTATCCCAGGTTCAAAGTGGGGACGAGGAATACCTAAATGCTGTTGTTGAAACCTTCTATACAGATATAAGAGACAAAGATTCGGTCGGTAAAGTTATTCAAGAGATAAAACCCGATTTTTTGTTCCACCTGGCGGGTTTGGTTTCCAGCAATGACCTCGATGAATTACTGGATATAAACGTCCTTGGCACGAGAAATGTTTTGGATGCCACATCTCCACTAAATACGAGAGTACTTATCCCTGGATCCGCAGCAGAGTATGGATTAGTACCGGAAGATAGACTACCTGTTTCAGAAGTCACGCCCCTTCGACCTATCAATAGTTATGGTATCAGCAAGGCAGCCCAGACATTATTGGCGTATCAGTATTATCTTAAAAATGGTTGTCCTGTCTATATATCCAGGACATTCAACATTACAGGGCCTGGTGGATCACCAAACCTTGTTTGCTCAACGATAGCAAAACAGATTATAGATATAAAAAGAGGGGCTGTGAAGCCTATAATACATATAGGTAATATTGATACAAAGAGAGACTTCCTGGATGTAAGAGACGTGGTTAGGGCATACTGGTCTATAGTGAGGGAGGGGAGACCTGGTGAAATATACAATGTATGTTCTGGAAGGGCATATTCGATATCAGAAATCATCCAGATACTTCTGAAAATATCTAGAGTTGAGTGCAGCATAGAACAGGATCATACAAGAGTAAGAACTATCGACATACCTATCCAGGTGGGGGATAATAAAAAGATAAGAGAAGAGACTGGTTGGCATCTGGAGATTAAATTGGAAGATTCAATGAGAGACCTGTTAGATTATTATAGACAGGAAACTTGATTTGAAATTTTAAAGTATGAAGATTGCGTACATATCCTTTGGACATTTCGACACCTCTGCTACACTTGTGAAGCACTTGAGTGAAGAGGAGGAAACCGATTTTTATTTTGTGCTGTCGCAGAACAGAAAAAGGGAGAGCATAATTGATGTAAAAGGCTCTATACCTACGGGTATTGTAGATAACATATCCGAGGTAGAGAAGGTTTTGGATAAAAAGGTCTTAGAATATTTAGGTAACTGCGCACGGGTGAGGTTGGTCTGTTATTATGACCTCAAGTTCAAGAATCCTAAAAACATAGATCTGTCTTATAAATTGGGTAAATATCTTGGAGACAGAAAGTACGATGTTATTCATTTTGATGGGAATGACCTGCAGCAGGTTTGGATATCGATTTTTACATCGGATATCCCCAAGATTCACACAATTCACGATTACATTGGACATACAGGAGAAAGAAAAGATTGGGCTGAAAGGTTTAACAGGTTGTTGATGAGATCCAGAAGTCAGAAGATCCTCCATCTGCAGTGTAACAAGGATGACTTTAAGAAGTACGCCGATAGGTTAAACTGTATATACTATGGGCCCTTGGATATTTACCGGTCCTGGGGAGATAAGGGCATTTCAGAAGAGGGGAATTCTCTACTATTCTTCGGTCGTATATCGC
>CAZRTU010000247.1:0-3344 GCA_964603075.1 uncultured bacterium | reverse complement strand
ATTTTGCACTTCATCAATAATAATAAATTGGAATGGAATAGAACGGCCTCGCATATAGGTGATTGCCTCAAGACCAATTTTATTATGTTTAATTAAATCATCCAATGACCGAAGTTTAAAGCTCTGATTTTCCTTTTGCTTACCCTTCTTAGGGCGCACCTTCTTCTTACCTTTTTCCTTAGACTCATCGTATTGAGGTACTCCTTGCGCAGCTGTATGCATAATTAAATCCATATTTTCCGTCTAAAAGAGGAAAATAAAGTTTGAAACTTTGTTCTTTTTTAGGGGACTGCAAAATAGACCGAAGGTAGCTTAAGGTCGTATGTAAAAGTCTGTAGTGTTTAAAACGGTACAATGAAAGTGGGCTGATTGGTTTGGGGGTTTGTAAGAGACTCTTAAGAGAAAGCCCTACAGATTCTTTATCCTGTTTATCTGCGTCCTAATAACATAAGAAACAGATTTTTCACTGGGAACTAATAATGCAAACTGAAAAAGAGAATAAGAGATACTATGAAATTCTCATGGCTATGAATGGTGAGCAAAGATTAAAAATAGGTTTTGAGATGTGTGATTTTGCAATGAAACTTGTAGAGGCGTCAATCCGAAATCAGTACCCCGAGATTTCCGATGAGGAACTCAAGCGAAAAATAAAGGAGAGGATTCCAAAATGAACTTTGAGCAGGTTACGTTGAATGTGATTAAAAAGCTAAACCAATCCAAAATCTCCTATATGCTTACTGGTGCCCTGGCAGTAAGTTATTACGGTGAACCCAGAACAACTCATGATATAGATCTGCTTGTACGGATAGCCGAAAATGATATACCTGTGCTTATAATGCTCTTTGGAGAAGATTTCTTTATTGACGATGAGTCAATCCGAATTGCATTAAAAGAAGAGAGTATGTTCAATATCATTCACAAAGAAATTGGTCTCAAGGTGGATTTTTGGATTTGTGGGAATGACGAATTCGCTCTTGAGGAATTCAAGCATCGTATTAAGGTTGAAGCTCTGGGAACTGAGATGTGGTTTCCAATAGCTGAAGATGTTGTTATTAGGAAATTGGATTGGTATAAGAGTTCCGACATTGATAAGCACTATCTGGATGTCCTTGGGATATACAGGATACAGAAAGAAAAACTTAACACAGGGTATATTACTCAATGGGCGAGCAGAAAATCAACCATTAAAATCTGGCAGAAGATAGAAAAGGGCAGCAAATAGAGAATAGCAAATAGAAAATGGAGAGGAGAAAGGGGGAAGGGAGGAAGAGGGAAGAGCGAAGAGGGAAGGGAGAGTAGGGCAAGGCTTCAGCCCTGCGATGGAAAGCATTAGGGGCTATGGACTACGCACTGGGGATTACAAGGATAGAGGTTAAAAGATGAATGAGACTCTAAGACCCTATGACTCGATGACCCTACGACCCTATGACTGTCTCTATTGACTCTATGACCCTATGACTGTTTTTATTGGCGTTTTGACCTTCTGTCAAAAAGTCTCTAAGATAGGTTTAAATTAACATGGATGTTTCCTCAAAGATCAAGATAATCCCCATAGAACTTCCCTTTTTAAGAGTATTTGCCGAGTATCTCTGGAATAATCAAAAGGGAAGATACCCTGACCTTTCGGATATTCTAATTGTGTTCCCATCACAGAGGAATAAGTTTTACTTCAGGAGATATCTTTTGGGAGTATCAAAGATGAGTGGGATTATCTCACCTACCATGTTCACGGTGGAAGAGCTCATAGATTATATATATGAAAGACTTGGGGGAAAAGGGGCTAAAGACCTTACTAAACTTGAGAGAAACATTGTCCTTAAAGGTGTGGTTGACTCTTTGAGGATTGATTTGTGGAGAGACCTTGATTTTTTGAGGTTTGTATCCATAGGAGACAGGTTGCTCTCCTTCTACGACGAACTTCAGAAAGGAGACGTCTCATTAGATGAGATAGAGGATTTAAAAGATAGACTCCACTTTCCTGAAAAATATTCTGAGAATGAGCTTCCCATAATCAGGAGAATCTTCCAAGATTATTCTAAGGCGCTTATCGAATCAGGATATACTGACACAGCGCATAAGTACAGTCTTATAAAGAGAGAATTTGAGCCTGAGGTCTTGTGTGAATATTCGTACGTCTATATCTCAGGTCTTATTGCGGCTACGAAAACCGAATGCAGTATTATAAAGAAGCTTCTTTTGGGTGATTCATCAGAACTCATCATACATTCTAATATAGATGATATCAGAGAAGACCTCTCTTCGCCTTACTATCACCATCATAGGATTCTTTCTTACCTCGATGTATCAGTTGATAATATAGGAGTAATTGGCGAAAAAGAGGTTAGATCGAAACCCAAAATCGAGATTGCAGGGTTTAAAAACGAGATACAGGAGACATTCTCTATTAAGGATATCCTCAGCGATTTAAAGGAGCGATACGAACCTCATCGAATTGCGGTTATCCTTACGGATAATCGTTTGGTTTCTTCTCTCAAGGTGGCGCTCAGAAGCGAAGGACATGATTACAACCTCTCAATGGGGTTACCCCTTTCCCAGACGCTGTTCTACTCATTTCTTTACATTCTTCGGGATCTGGTAAAGGGGAATTTTTACCACAAGGATTTTCTGGCGTTCATGAGACACCCGCTTATGAAGAATGCAGAGATAGACGGCTCTGAAGCGAGAACCATTATATATTCAATTGAAAGGAAGATGGTCAAAAATAACATGGTATACTTTAGGCTCGAGGATTTTGATGATGAGAGTATCAAGCCTGTAATCGATTTGATAAGGAAATTCACAGAAAAGGTAAACATAGATTGTAATTTCACTGATTATCTCAGGGGTATTGAAGATATGCTTTCATTGGTTTTATCGTTAAATAAGGATTTCATGTCGTCAGGGATACTCGGGATCAGTGACTTTTTAGATCGCATCCACAGACTATCCAAACTCATCATCTCTGAGGATATCTTTCCTAACGGCATTGATAAGCTCGACTTCCTCCTCAGAGTCTTAAAAGACGCCAACTACTCTATCAAAGGAGACCCCTTCAGGGGTATTCAGCTGATTGGAGTTCTTGAGGCAAGAAATCTCGATTTTGATTGTGTGCTCATACCATCCATGAACGAGGGTATATTCCCCCAAAAGAGTGAGAAGGATCTGTTCCTGCCAGCAAAATTGAGAGAAGAGGCGGGGCTACCATATGACAAAGAGAGAGAAAATCTTTACTATTTTTACTTTACCCAGCTTACATCAGGTCAAAGAGAGGTATTCATATCTTATGTCAAGAAAGAAGATAGGGACGTTCAATCGAGATTTATTGATGGTCTAATAGAGGAAGG
>CAZRTU010000246.1:0-3347 GCA_964603075.1 uncultured bacterium | reverse complement strand
CCCAATTGGCTATCTGCCCTTGGACTAATATTAAACCAAGGATTTAATAAATCAAGATAATACTGCTCCCGTACAAGTAGGAGTTTTTTAGAAATAAAACAGAATTCCTCAATTATTGAAAACACCAAATCATCTATGCCGTATTTATTCAAAGCCTTTGATAATATGAATCCGCCCAAAAACAAGGCTATTATTGGGTCGAAGAATGGATATAGGTATACCTTGTAGCTTACATCAATGACGTTTCTAAGGAGCAGGACCTCGAGAAATGCGATTAGGAGGGATGTGGCATAAAGGGGTATGACTTCGGTTATCCACAAGACCGCAGCGATAATCAGTATTACAAAGGTTCTTCTCGCAGCCTCGCTTAAGCCTTCGAACGGTGCAAAATAGACAAGAAGTGCCAGTACTATTGCAATAATGAAAGGGATGCACTTCTTCATAAGATTTTACCCTGAAATAGGGTCAATAAAAGACAGTCATCGAGTCATAGGGTCTTAGGGTCAACAAAAGACAGTCGTTGAGTCATAGTGTCATTGGTCTCTGGTCTTATGTCTTTAGTCATTGGTCTTTATCCTTATAGTGCATAGTCCATAGTGCTTAGTTTCCATAGTCTCTTTTCCCTTTTCTCTCTTCGCTCCTCTCAAGAAAATCTGGATGATCTGCGTCAATCTGCGTCCCATTGTCTGTAATCTGTGTAATCACCATATTAGTCGCTGGTTGCAAGAACGCCGAGCGCTATTGAGTTCAGCTTTGTCGGTTTGCTGTCTGAGCGTGAGAGCATTATGCATGGCTTCAGCGCACCTGCAATATAACCTGCTATTTTCACCCCTCCGAGGTATAACAAAGCCTTTGCAGAGATATTGCCGCAGGATATATCTGGAACAACTATAATGTCTGCGTCACCTGCTACATCGCTCACTACTCCCTTTATCTTTGCAGATTCATCTGATACTGCGAGGTCCATACCGAGTGGTCCATCTATCAGACAATTACCAAGTTGTCCTCTCTCTCCAGCCTTTGCAAGGATGGCTGCATCCATTGTCTCAGGCATATCTTCGTTGACGGCTTCAATAGCAGCTACCAATGCCACCTTTGGTCTCTGGATGCCGAGTTTTTTCGCCAGTTCGACTGCATTAATTACAATATCGGTTTTTGTCTTCAGATCGGGTTTTATATTCATACCGCCGTCCGTAAAGAGGAGCAGTTTATGGTAGTGCTCTGATTCCAGGACTGCAATATGAGAGAGGATTCTTCCAGTTCTCAGCCCTTTTTGCTTGTCAAGGACTCCCTTTAAGAATTTTGATGTTGAGGTGTGCCCTTTCATCACCATATCCGTTTCACCATCCCTTGTCATGTCTACAGCCTTGAGTACAGCCTCGTCGTCTTCTGCGTCAACGATTTCGAAATCTTTCCCTCCCTTTTCGATTATCTTTTTCTTATTGCCGATTAGTATGGGTATAACCAGACCTTCTTTTGCCGCATCCCTGCACGCCTCGATTGAGACCTGGTCATCGGCACAGGCTACTGCAACCTTCTTGGGTCCGATTTTCTTTGCTTCATCTAAGATTTCTCTGAATGAACGAAGCATATTACCCTCCTATAATACTTATATTGTCGAACACCCAATCACAGATAAGAATATGAGAAGAGCGAAGAGTGAAAAGTGAAAAGTGAAGAGCGAAAGATCACCTGATACTCTTTTTAAACCGCAGAGCGCGCAGAGAACTCAGAGCTTTTGAATTTTGATTCCTATATTTGATATTTAATTTTTGATATTTATTTATAAAGGGATATTAAAGAGGATACACAAACACCCGCCTCTAAAATCGATAACAATAATACCATAAGTTTATATTTTTGTCAAGTTTTTTCAGATGTTAGGTTCGGATTAGAAAATATGTGGTTCGTATGGTTTTACAATTTTTAGATGTTATATTTTCCTCGTGAATTTTACCCAAGATACATTTTATGAATTTTTTACTTGACTTTTCATTGATTATGTGTTATATTTATTTAGTGAAACTACTACAGTAATGAAATACATAAACGAAATCCTCAAAGAAATCCGCGCCGACATCAAACTCAAAAAATAATCCCTATAAGTAACAAGAAATTAAACCAAAATATGAGATATCATGGCTGATTTGTTCGCTTTTATCGGTTATTTAAGGGATTTTACCAAGGAGGACTAAATGCAAAAAATAAAAATTTCTAAAGAACAGCGAAAAGCCGTCCGTAATGCACGTAAAATAATAGAGGAAGGAATAAAAATGGATGGTAATGAAGCTGAAACACGGAGAAGAGTTGAACGGATATTTGAAGATGTTATGGGTTATGATGTCCTTAAACATCTTTCTCGTGAACGTGCTGTACAAGGTGCAGGTGAAACGGAGCATGTCGATTTTGTTATACAACTCGAGCCTGGTCCCGATGCTCAACCAATAGTGATGGTAGAACTTAAAAGGTTTGGGATTGAATTAGCCAAAAAGCACTTAAAACAAGTAACTTCCTACGCCATCAATGCGGGATGTGAGTGGATTTTATTGACCAATGGTTGGGAGTGGAAGATATATCATATAGAATTCGGGCAACCTCCCAAAATTGAAATGTTAGAACGATGGAATTTGTTAGAGGACAAAATCGATAAATTGGTTAGAAAATTTGAGACTATTAGTTATAAATCAATCAAACGGGATAGATTAAATAAAATTTGGAGGCGCGTGAAAGTCCTTGCACCCAGTTCATTATTATCAGCGATAGTAGCAGAAGATACACTTAAAACTATCAGACGTAATTTACGAAAAAATACTGGAATTCTTATGAGTGATGAAGAAGTATATGTAGGCATTGGTAAGTTATTAAATGAAGCGGCCTCTATTGCAATGAGTAATATTAAGGTACCCAAGTCCGTTGAATATACTAAAAGAAGTAAACCCAAATCACAAAAAACGGAAACTGGAAATGAGGCTAAATAATATCTATGACGCATCTTCGACCAATTAAGCAAATACTGGTTTTTAGCGAAATCGCTCAGTATATGAAATCCATGAACGAAGCTCTCAAAGAAATCCGCGCCGACCTCAAACTCAAAAAATAATCTACTAAACTAATTTTCAACGAACTAAAATGACAAAGAAAAATCCAATAGATGTAGATGTTGAATTTAAGGTTTTAAATCGAGACTGGGTGCATACTTACTCTCTTATCTTTAAAATCACTTTAAATTCTCCACCTGCCAAGGAAGGATTCAAATTAAAGTTATATTGGCCGAAAAATATACCAGTTGAGCCTGATAAATTTTTAAAAGAAGACAAAGAGGAAAAGTTTACAAAAAAGAAGTTACA
>CAZRTU010000245.1:0-3378 GCA_964603075.1 uncultured bacterium | reverse complement strand
TCCTTTGTATGAAACGCTTGGTCAAGATGTAACAGAGCAAGAGAGGCGATATAGAGAGTTTATTGCGGATGGGATATTCGATGGGATACTTAAGCAGATTCGCCACTCGATAAAAGGCAATGGTATCCTGGGACAAGATACCTTTGTCGAACAGATAGAGCAGAGATTTTACTTCAAGCGAAGGAATCGACGCAGGGGACGACCAAGAAAAATCTTGGCGTAAGGCTATGTTGAACAAGATGATAGAAAGAACTGACACCAATTTTGACAGAACAAGATGATAGAAAGAACTGACACCAATTTTGACACCAATTTTGCCAATTTTGTGGACACCAATTTTGTGCCGAACAGATTAGGTTGCCATTTAAGGCAACATAATCTAAAAAAATAGGAGAAGAAATAATGTGTAACATATTTAATAGTAAGATATTAACCAAAATTAACAATATAGGATTAGGTTGCCACAGAAAGCAACATTTACTGTTTTCATTAGTACACCTAATCTTATGTTAGGCGGCAACTTATCAATCACTGAAAGGATAATTCGATATGAACACATACTTGAAGTCGATAGCGCTGTTTTTGATGAGTACGCTCCTAGTAACTGGATGCCGAGAACAAGTCCGGATAGCTGAGATGATGGCAAAGCCGTTTCAGGAAGCGGTTGATCAGCATCGACAGGAATTAAAGGTTCCTGGAATCTCGGCAGCGGTAATTCTCCCTGATGGCACAACCTGGCTTGGTGTAAGTGGAAAGTCATCAGATAGTGAAGTCATGAATTCGGCTATGCTCTTTGGCCTTGGCAGTGTTACCAAAACCTATATTGCGGCATTGATTCTCCAACTTGCAGAAGAAGGTGCCTTAGCTGTTGAGGACTCGATAGGAAGTTGGATCACAGAGTTAGGCCAGATCGATGGAAACATCACGATTCGCCAACTGCTCAACCATACGAGCGGGCTGTCCCGGTACCAACAAAAGCCTGAGTACTTGGCGGCGATCACTGCGCAACCGGAAAAAGCTTGGACAGCGCAGGAGATCGTGGAGAGATTTCAGGGTGAGCCTGAATGCCAGCCAGGGGCATGCTGGGGAGAGTCAGCGCTGGACTATGTATTGCTTGGAATGATCGTTGAGAAAACAACTGGTTCCTCAGTTTCAAGCCAGCTCATAAAGAGATTTTTCAATCCTCTGAAGCTGGAACACACATTTCTCTATCCCGAGCAGAAGTACCCTACTGGAATGATGGCCCACATGTGGTGGGATGTCGCCGGATCCGGTGAACCCGTCGATGTTGTAGTAGACACTGCAGAACCCCCCCTGGTAGGCTTGTTTAGTTCGCTGTGGACTTCAGGGGCAATGCACTCCACAGCAGAAGACCTGGCACGCTTTGTCAAAGATTTATTTGGGGGGAAAGTGCTCGAGGAAGACGCACTTGAAGAGATGTTGGCGCTAGGCCCAGAAATATACCCAGGCGCCTACTACGGATATAGCGTTATAATTGACAAGGTTGATGGGAAAACGGTCTACTGGCATTCCGGCGGGGCCGGATATTCATCGATATTCTACTACTTTCCGGAAGATGGTCTAAGCCTCGCTGTCCTTTGCAATCTCATGGTCGACCCGAAACCAATAGCTATCGCATTATACGAGGCATATGTGAAGCATCAAAAGTGATTGCGATACTCCAACCACATTCGCAACAAAGGCCTGCTGCCCAACATTGCCTCCAGCCGACTCGCCTCAGCTTCGCTTCGGCGCGCGGCTGATGCTGGCCGTTAGGTGCTCAAACATCTCGTGGAGTTAGGAGCACCGATGCAACATTTGCCAATAGATCAGAAAAAGGTTGATGCACTGATTGCACAATGTAGGCACCTCAACGTGTTTCCAATCTTCCTGGCTCACTACTTTCCCAAGACAGACCCCAATCCTGTGTCCGATCTGCTTGTTGAGCTAATAGAAGAATGTATGGAGTATCTTTCAATAATGGCAGAAGATGAAATTGGCGTTTTGATAGATGGTCTCCCTCCTGCCCTGAAAATGTTTATAGACCGCGAGGCGACGACAGGCAGGGACAACATTCTGTTGGAGAGGATCGCGCTAAACTATATTATTGCCGTAACTCAGGAGAGTTACATCTCATTTAAGCAAATTGTGGCAAGCGATATCGGCACGAGCGAAGTACTCGAGACATATCCTGAGCTTCGCAAGAGAATAGATTGTGATGGGCTTCTGCATATTGATGGGACCCTCAAGTTGTTTGATGGAGGAATTGAATATAAAGACCATATTCTCCATTATCATCAATTTCTGCGTAGAGGGTACACCTCAAATCCAAACTTTGACTTTCTGGGCAGATTTATCCGGTATTTCCTGCAGGCTGGAGAGACCAATCAGTTCCGGATAGCAATTGACTCTGCCAGACTTATGCCCAAGGAGTTCTACAGACAAATTGTTGAATTAGACAGATGGTTTGGCCCAGATTTCGACAGAAGCAAGTTAGATGATCCTCGCGCGGTTGGCCTTACAGTTCAGAAGAGGATTAGGCCTTCCGTCTTTGATCTGACAAACCGTCTGGGTCGGACAGAATTCTACTGGAGCCATAGAAACGGCATAAGAACACTCGAGATTGAAGAGATTTCCAGCGAAGGATACACATTTGGATCGTACTATTTGAATAGGTACGCCCATAGTGAGAGAGATATTGAGCAGAGAGTGTTGAGGCATTTTGACGGGGCGGTGAAGGTCTACCTACAAGATAGTTATGCGAAGCGCCTGGTATCTCAAATGCCCACAGAGTTCAAAAGCCACAGGAAGGTCAAGCTCTTTCGCATTGACGGAGATATAGACATAGAAGTTTGGGCTGATCTGCTGGCATACTTTTACAAAGCAAACGAAATGATCATCGAATACTTCAATCCGGAGAAGTTCGGAAAGCTGTTTGGGGACAGGATGAGAAAGTATCGAGATCTAAAGCAGGGTGGTGTGATTTGATTATTGAGTGGGACAAGTCTTGCTCAAGACAAAGAGCGCCTAACAAACGCATGAAGCCGACCGCCTAATCGAGTATCTTCAAGATACGGGGTTCCGTTTTTGATGCGTTTCGGGCCAAGTTTGGTCACACTGCGAAACCCAGCGGAGGCTTATGCGCCAGGCGTTATGTGCCTAAACAATAAAGAACGTAAATGAGAAATATATTATCTTTGTAAAGAAAATAGTGATTTGATATTATAGTATTCATAAATAGCAGGTGAACTCATGAAAAAATATTTGTTGTTTTTATCCGCCGCATTACTTTTTAATGCATGTAATGACTATAACAATGAGACAGGTTTAGACAACTTAGAGTATTCTCATTATGATATTCAGTTGAAAATAATTCCG
>CAZRTU010000244.1:0-3451 GCA_964603075.1 uncultured bacterium | reverse complement strand
GCTCTATCAGAGCAGGATTTCTATGCTGTTTATTATGATACGTCTTTTGTCGTGAATCATACACCCCTTGGTTTACATATCCACCAGACCTCCTATGTATGGTCATACTCATACATTGACGATGTTGTAATAGTGGAAGTTATAATAGAGAATATAAGTGAGGCAGATTTTGAGGATGTCTATTTAGGTATTTATGCTGAGATGGTCTCCGGCAACTGGGATTTCTGGGGAGACGATTTCAATTCCACCCCTTTCTTCAGTCACAAGCGCCTATTCTTCAACGACACACTCTATATGATGTACCAGAGAAACGATGGATATGATTATATGGCAGAGGGTATATTTGGGATAGGACTACTTGGGCTGGAGACGAGTAAAGGTCCTATAGCACTGGATAGTCTTCAGACCCTCTTTAACTGGTGGTCCTGGAGAGGCATGGAGGGGACAGTAAGGGATTCTATTAGATACAGTATTATGTCGAATACCGGGCCCTGGGCATCTGGTATTAGGGATCCTGATGTTGATGATGCATATGTCTTTGATAACGGGTATCCCGATCCGATACCGCTTTTATCTGTGGGTGCTATACCCTATCTGAATATGCAAGACTCGATTACTTTCACAATCGCATTATGCGGAGGAATGACGGAAACAGAGCTTCTGCAGAACTTTAACTGGGCACGAAAGGCATATGAAGCAGATTATGTATTACCTGCCCCACCTCCTTCACCCCGACTCGTCACAATACCCGATTCGCGAAGGGTTACCCTCTACTTTGATGATTCTCCTGAGTTCATAAGAGACCCCTCACCACCAAACTTAAGGGATTTTGAGGGATATAGGCTATACCGAAGTGAGACGGGTCTTGCAGACCCTGACGAATGGATGCTCCTTTATCAGTTTGACAAGACACCCGACGATACCATCCAGGATGTAGACCACTCCCAGGGTTTTAATACGGGTTTACCTGAAAAGGAGACCGAGGGTGAATATGAAGGGTGGTATAAGATTGTGGATGCGGGTGTCAGAAACGGTTTCAATTATTATTATACCGTAACTTCATACGATGTAGGTAATCCAGAGATAGGACTGCCCCCTTTGGAATCTGCGCTGAGGCAGAATATGGTTGAGACCATACCAGGTACACCCCCTACTTCCGATCCTGACAAAGAGATCGGTGTCTATCCTAATCCATATAGAGTTAGTTCTATGTGGGATTCAGGTTCGCCAAGGGGAAGGGTGATAAGGTTTTATAATCTGCCCGAGAAAGCCACGATATACATATATAATCTTGCGGGAGATTTAGTGAAGACCATAGAACATGAAAGTGATATACCGGGAGAGGCTGGAGGTGAAGCTGTCTGGGATCTTATAACGGACAGAGAACAGGCAGTAGCAACTGGACTATATATCTTCTGCGTCAAGGATCATAATACGGGTAGGACAAAGAAGGGTAAATTTCTTGTGATTAAATAATTCGGAAGCACCTGCCTGCCCTGCCTACCGGCAGGCAGGCGTCAGGCAGGGATGAACGCAGATTAATACAGATAAGAATAATAATAGGCCGTTTTAAAAATCAGCGAACATCGGCGAAAATCTGCGTCCTAAAATTTGTAGTCAGCGTCCTAAAAAGTCATTATATGAAGAGGATCTTTATCATAGTCATGTCAGTGGCTGCTTTTATCGGTTGTGAAAGAGAGCCAGCAACGGAACCTGTATTGAATATACCACCTGATACACACATATACGTAGAGGGTACCGTTGATACGGTTCCGGCAAGGCAGGTTATCCACTGGTGGGGGAATGACCCTGACGGATGGGTGGTTGGTTATCATTACAACTGGGATGGAAGCGGGGATACTGTATTTACCACCCTTACCTGCGATACCTTTGTCCTTACTGCTGAGGATACGGTAAATTTCCACACTATAAGTGTTTGGGCAGAGGATAATGAGGCAGCGAAAGATACAACACCAGCAGTTCTGACAATACCGGTTATGAACAGTCCACCTTCTGTCTATTTCAGAGACGAGAGTCTACCCAAAGACACCACCTTGCCAGTTGTTACCTTTTATCTTGAGGCAGAAGATATAGACGGGATCGAGAGTGTAAAGGGCTTCTATTACAGACTTGATACAGATGTATCTATGAGCTTTATTCCCATAGATACACCTTATGTCACGCTTAGAGACGTTCAGCCAGGAGAGAGGACGTTCATTGCCTGGGCAGTTGATGAATCAAACTCCATATCGGACTCCATAACATATGACTGGATAGTTGAGGAGGTTATATCGGATATTCTTCTCGTAGACGAAGAGCCAGGCAGAGGAGCAAGGGTTTTCTATCAGGGGATATTGGAATCTATGGGATTGGATTTTAATCTGTGGAGGGTTGAGGATGCGCTTCCATATTCGCCTTTCGATGTGGACATTACTATAAATGAACTCGGATTCAGCACCATTATCTGGTATACAGGCAGGGATGAGTGTAGAATTCCCCATGTCCAGAAGACGATAGAGGAATATCTAGATGATGGCAATAAGCTCTTTCTTGCAAGCCACGCCGTATTAAGCAACTTTTATGACCCATATATTCCTTCGCCATTCCTCTATAACTATATGGGTATAGATACATCGGCGCTGACAATAGATCTTATAGATAATATACTACCAATGGGTTCTATTCTGTATCGTGATAGTCTCATAGGTGGTTATCCAGACAGCATCAAGGTGTCGACATTTGTCTCAAAGTTTGATGCATTTGAACCCAATGAAAACGCAGAGATTATTTACAGATTGCAAGAATCAGGACTCTGGGAGGGAAGACCGGGTGTAGCTGTGAGAGTTCCCGCCGAAACCCCCAATCTTGTCTTCTTCTCTATACCAATAAACCAGATTAATGGTTTCGGTAATGCAGAAGACGTAGTCAGGTATGTCTTAGAATATGAGTTTGGTTTAAAGTAGTTTTCTTCTTTTTGGTATTTGATTTTTTTTTATTTAATATTTGGATTTTGTATTTTGATTTCACAAAAGGGGGGTAGTATGTACAGGGTATTTGTAGTTTGTGTAGCTCTGGTTATAGCAGTCGCATGCTTTGGTCAGCATGTTACAACCATATACGAAATACAGTCCGACAGAAATCTCGCAACAGGAGAATCAAACTGGCTGGATTCTCTTGTGACAGTAGAAGGAGTAGTCACCTGTGACTATGGTCCAATAAACTCAAGGACATTCTGTCTGGAGATGTCCCAGGCTGGTGCCTGGAGTGGCGTTATGATCTATGTTCCCTCTGATATTGGCAATTTTCCAGTAGACCTTGGTGATTCCATTAGATTAACCGGAACAGTGGATGAGTATTACGGTAATACCGAGATAGCCCCTGCTGATACAAATGATATTATCCGTCTTGGGGCTACAGATGTCCCACCACACTCTGTAATTTCAACAGCGCA
>CAZRTU010000243.1:0-3465 GCA_964603075.1 uncultured bacterium | reverse complement strand
CCCTGGTATCTCCCATTTTTCTCTCAACTTATCGTATCTCAATATACCCTCTGTTGAAGCCACCCATACCCATCTTATATCTGCATCTATTGAGGTGATATATCTGTAATCCCTGTACTCTATCCATTCGAGTGGTTCAAAGTAAGATAGTATAATGAGGAGGATAAACATCTTTGTAATTCTATCATATAATCGATTGAAAGTCAAGAAAAATCTAGGTACAAAAATCTTGACATAGTACAAAAGGTGTGATATAATTAATGATTACATAGATTTTATATAATCAACGATTAACTGGATGAATATATTACTATGCATAATTATTGTCTCTGGTTTCACCCACCTTGTAAAAGCCAGGGACGCAAGGGGTCTTGATATTTCAGGCGATGGTTCAGTAGTAACAATTGGAAAGGAGCTTCCAACCCCACTAATATTCGAGGCAGTTGACGACAGCGGGAGACCAGTCGGAGGGATGCCGGTCAACCTGAGTTTTATAAGTGTCCCATCCAGAGTGGAGGAGAGTTATGTTAGGATGGTATTCTGCGATACGACCGATTCGAAAGGCTATGCTATATTTCGACTCCACGCTGGTAATGTTGAGGGAAAATACCTGCTGGAAGCGACCTCTCCTCTCAGCAATGAGAGAGTTGCGGTCTCCTTCGTTGCATTGAGAAAAAATTTCCCGGTCTTTCTTTTGATTGGGCTTATTGGTGGTTTTGCGATATTCATGTATGGACTTAATTTCGGCAGCAAAGCGCTTACCAGGATATCTGGAGGGAAACTGAGGGAGTTTCTATGGAGGTTGACAAAGAATCCTCTTCTTGGAGTGGTTGTTGGGGTGTTCATAACCATACTAACTCAATCCAGTTCCGCCACTACTGTTATGTTGGTATCTTTTGCAGAGGCAGGATTGGTGAATTTTTTCCAGACACTTGGGGTAATACTCGGTGCAGACATCGGTACTACCTTCACTGTTCAACTCATTGCCTTCAAGATATTTGATATAGCTCTAATCATAGTAGCCGTTGGATTTTTCATGATGATATTTTCCAAGGGAAGAAGGATTCATTATGCAGGCAGGATTATCTTCTCATTTGGTCTTATTTTCTTTGGGATGAAACTGATGACAGAGGCTGTCAGCCCACTTACACTCATACCCGGTTTCACCGAAAGGCTTATCGGAGCGGGGGATAGACCGTTCCTACTCCTTTTAATATCTGCAATATTTACAGGGATAATCCAATCATCCGGAGCCACCATGGCACTTGTAGTGTCATTTGGCTTCGCAGGTCTTGTGGATATTACGGGCGCGATTCCGATAATATTTGGGGCAAATATTGGTACGTGCGCTACGGCTTTACTTGCGTCAATAAAACGAAGTACAGAGGCTAAGAGAGTTGCGATGGCGCATATACTGTTCAAGATTCTTATAGTAATATTATTCTTCCCGTTTATAGACGAATTTGCATCACTTGTAACCCATACCTCTACCTCATTGCCGAGACAGATTGCTAATGCACATACTCTATTTAATGTATTTGCTACCGCCATTTTCCTGCCATTGTTGTTTCCTTACTCGTTACTTATAAAGAGGTTACTACCGTTAAAAAAAGTGGAATATAAGCCCCATTATCTTGATCGCAATCTAATCTCCTCGCCCGCAATCGCCTTTGGGCAAGCAATAAGAGAGACACTAAGGATGGCAGATGTAGTTCAATCAATGTTAGACCGTTCCATGGAGGTTCTCAAGACGAACGAGGAGCTTGAGAGATTGAAGATAGTCAAAGATGATGATATAGTGGATAATCTCGAGCAGGATATCAGATTATATTTGGTCAGTCTGTCAGAGGAAGAGATAACTACAGAACTATCTAAAAAAAGTGCAGCCCTGCTTCATATAATTGACGAGCTCGAGCATATAGGGGATGTGATTTCAAAGAGCATTACCTCCTATGCGCGAAAGAAGATAAAGAAGGGATTTGTGTTCTCTGAAGAAGGGTTTATGGAGATAAAGACCCTGTTTCTTTTCTCGAAGGAGACACTCAGGATGGCTGTAGATGCCATCGCAACCTACGATACCAATCTCGCCCAAAAAGTATCAACGAGAGTCGATGAAGGCAAAGTCCTTTTGTCAAAATATCACGACTCGCATCTTGACAGATTGAGGAAGGGTGTGCAGGAATCCGTAGAGACCAGCACCGTTCATCTGGATCTGATTACAGACCTTGAAAGGATAAACTTCCACGCATCTAATATAGGTAGATATATAATGGAGAGCAGGTAAGGATATCTCACCTACAGAACCGCATGGGATTTCTGTATGTAACCCTCAAGAGATAAGGAATGCATAAAGGAGGCAGCTTCTCTATACTCGGCTGGTCTCAATCTCCTGTTAATCTCAGGATAGGATGGAGCGCGATTGCAGGGGAAATATTGACCCATAAGACTTATTTTTATATCGGGAGATACTTCTTTTAGGAACATGAGTATTTCCTTTGTGTTTTCCAAATTGGATGGGAGTACCAGGTGTCTCACTAGGATTCCTCTTTTCGCTACCCCATCCTCGAGGACGAGATTACCCACCTGTTTGTACATCTCGTGTATGGCTTCTCTGTTCATTTCTACATAGGAGTTTATACCAGAGTATCTGAACGCGAGTTCGTCTCTTGAATATTTTACATCCGGCAGGTATATGTCGAAAATCCCCCTTAGCAGCTTGAGAGCCACTATAGAGTCATATCCACCTGTATTGTATACCAGTGGAATATTTAATCCCTTATCTATAGAGATCTCAAGGGCGGCAAGAATTTGTGGAACGAAATGGGTTGGAGTTACGAAGTTTATATTGTGTGCACCATCATGCTGGAGTGAAAGGATATAGTGAGCCAAGCTCTCAATATCTATTTCTCTGCCGACTCGGTGCTGGGATATTGGGTAGTTCTGGCAGTATACGCAGGATAGGCTGCAACCTGTGAAAAATATTGTACCCGAACCCCTGTGCCCTGATATAGGAGGTTCTTCTCCGAAATGTAGGTTGTAGCTTGAAACGATTGGCCGGAATCCTCCACCACACAAGCCTTTCTCTTTGAGGCGATTGGTTCCGCACTCTCTGCCGCAGAGCCTGCACTCTTTCAGGATCTTGTATGCCTCTTCTACCCTTTTGTGAAGCTCCCCTTTTAAATTTAGATATCTTGGGTAGAGTTCTCCTGACATCACTCTGGTTCTTTTAGTTTCTCTACTTTTAATCCCGCCTCTTTAAAGAACTTCTTTGCCTCTTTATCCGGGTAACCATCACGATATACCACTCTTTTTATTCTTGAGTTTATTATCATCTTTGCGCAGATAAAACACGGATGATTGGTGACGTATATGGTTGCCCCTTCGAGTGATACTCCTATCTTTGCCGCCTGTATTATGGCATTTTGTTCTGCATGTAGTCCTCTGCATAGTTCGTGTCTCTCGCCG
>CAZRTU010000242.1:0-3503 GCA_964603075.1 uncultured bacterium | reverse complement strand
GATTTGCCAATTCTTATGGTATATGTGAACTCGATATTACGCCAGAGACACCCGGGACTATGTACCTGACAGCGACAAAGCCTGGAGTGCTACCTTATCTCGACAGTATCTCTGTTATCTCCAGCCAAACCCATGTTGCCTATTCATCTCACTCGATTGCAGGAGATGGGGTTATAAGTTATGGGGAGACCGCATCAGTAGACATAAGTCTCAAGAATTATGGTTCTGTAACCTCAGGTGACGTGTCGGCAGTCCTTAGAGTGGAAGATCCTTATGTGACCATACTGGATTCATCTGCAGAATATGGTTCTTTTTCTATGGGTGAAGTAAAAGAAGAGACGTTTTCATTTGCCGTCTCGCCCTCTTGCAGAAACAGCCACGTGGTGCAGTTTAGAGTGGAATCTTTCGATGATACTCACCAGTGGAGTTCAGGATTTATTGACTCTGTATCATCTCCTGATTTCTTCCTCGATTCTGTATTTGTTGGAGACGATGGTATAATAGAACCAGGTGAGGAAGAAGATATACACGTAGAGATAAAAAATATAGGTTCGGAAGAGGCATATAACGTGGAGGGAATCTTACGTAATTTAACATCAACTGCATCAGTAGCTGATTCACTCGTTCATATTACCAATCTGATGCCTGGTTCTACACATACTGCCGTCTTCTCTGCTATGATTTATCCTGATGTTTCGGTGGGGAAGAGACCCTCTTTTAATGTCTTCTTGAATACCGATAATGGATTTGTGGATACTTTATTCTTTTTTATAGTAGCTGGCGACCCTGATTCTACAATTCCCCTTGGACCCGATGATTATGGTTATTATGCCTATGATGACGAGGATATCGGTTTTGATTCCAAACCAACGTATAACTGGGTAGAGATTGACCCCGAATTTGGTGGGGAAGGGACCTGTCTATATCTTGATGATGACGAGGTCGAGACTATTTCTCTGACATTTCCATTTAAGTTCTATGGGAAAGAATATACCCAGATATCTGTTTGTGCAAACGGATTCCTTGGCATGGGTGAGGATATCTGTAATGATATGTATAACTGGCACATTCCGTCGAGTATGGGACCTTCGGCTCTCATTACACCCTTCTGGGATGATTTCGACCCAGCAAGATCTGATTCGAGCGGAGATGTTTTCTACTATTACGACTCTGACAACCATAGGTTTATCGTAGAATGGAGTAGGGTTCAGCATATACTTAACTATCTGCATGAAACGCCATCAGAATTACAGACATTCCAGGTATTACTCCTGGATCCGCAGAATTATATAACGCCAAGCGGGGATGGAGAGATAATATTTCAATATTACACGGTCGCAGATAACGATTCATTTCACAACTACTCCACTGTGGGCATAGGAGACCATGCTCATAGAAGTGGCATCGAATACACCTTTGCGAACTCATACCCTCCTGAAGCATCCAAAGTGACAGCTGGCCGCGCAATTAAGTTTACAACGGTACCTCCAGATACATTTCTGGGTAT
Organism: uncultured bacterium; assembly: GCA_964603075.1. Classification (GTDB taxonomy): domain Bacteria; phylum Hydrothermota; class UBA3073; order UBA3073; family UBA3073; genus JAGMCL01. Next base: position 1,996 of record CAZRTU010000242.1, on the reverse strand, counting down.
TACGACTGAGGATGGGCGTGAGTTAAACATTCAGCTATTTCCAAATCCAACGTTTGGTAATCTAACAATCCAGTTTAAAGATAACAGCTTGTCTATTGCTAAAATAGGCGTCTACGACCTTTCAGGAAGAAGAGTCTGTGAGATACCAATTACCTCAAATAGAGAGTATGTCTGGAGACCTTGTGACGGAGAAGGGAAAAAATTACCAGGGGGAATATATTTCCTGAGATTAAAAACAGGAGATAAGACAATAATAAGAAAGTTGATTTTGATTAGATAGTATCATATGACTACTTAAAACAAACATGTAGGGCAAGGCTTTAGCCTTGCAATTAGCAAACCTGAAGGTTTGCCCTACATTTAGAGAGTCATTGGATCTGAGTGTCGTAGGGTCTACTTAGTTTACCCGGTTTATCGGGTTATTTTGAGAACTATGCGCGAAGCAATAACTGATAGTCATTTGGTCATTAGGTAATTAGGTCATCGGTCTTTGGTCTTAGGTCTTCTGTCTTCGGTCTTTAATCTTTAAACTTATTTGGAGGGACGTATGAACATACTGTTAATCCTATTTGCTCTTCTCCCGCACAATTTCCATGGTTGTGCGATATCGCCAGATGCCCTACATAGCTGGGCGGTTACGCTTGATACCGTACCTTTAGATACCCTCTCTATTATTCATACATCTAATGGTGGGCTGGATTGGGAAAAGCAGATTAACCCGGTGGAAAGGCAATTTTTTGATGTTGTAAGTTTAGATTCGCTCAATGTATGGATATGTGGAGTAACCGGTATAATTCTCAGTACCAGTAATAGTGGCGAGAGCTGGGATATAGAATGTGATGGGCATACAAAGTACTACGCCCGTCTTCAGATGATGGATAAAAAGCATGGTTTTGCAGCGGGAGGCGACGGTATCTTTGGTAGGAAGGTAGGTGCCACGTGGAATCGAATATTTACCCCATGGTGGCAGACCGATTTCTATGGTGTGGCATTTGTAGATACGATGAATGGGTGGATATGCGGAAGACCAGCACCCGAAACGGGTGGAGAATTCTCACATATAGTGCATACCACAAATGGCGGGTATGATTGGGAAAAGCAGGTCGAGGACAGTGTTTATGATTATTTTGATGTATGCTTTGTTAATTCAAAAGAAGGATGGGTTGTTGGTGGTAACGAGTCCACATATGAACCCATAATCCTTCATACTACAGATGCTGGAGTGCACTGGAAGGAGCAGACTAACGTTGAGGGAGGCTATTACCTGAGAGCGGTTGAGTTCGTTGATGACTCTACTGGTTGGGCATGCGGGAGATTCGGTACCATACTCAAGACAACGGATGGAGGTGAATCCTGGAATTTGCAGACCAATCCTGCTGATTCAACGCTATTTGATATAGAATTTGCAGATTCCTACAGGGGCGTGTCAGTAGGTTACGGAGTTTTACTCTACACGTTCAATGGTGGAGAAGACTGGAATGAAGGTGTCGTGGGCATAGAGGAAGGATATGATGCCCATATGCCATTTATTAACGTATCACCAAATCCATTTATATCAAGGACGACCATAGACATAGGAGTACAGACCACAGACCAAAGTCCTTGGTCTTCGGTCTCCATCTATGACATCAGTGGACGCCATGTCCGTTCTTTCTCTCTTCCCTCTTCGCTTTTCTCTCATCACCGAGTAATCTGGGATGGTAGAGATGACAGAGGAACATCTATTCCTCCTGGAGCGTATATGTGTGTGGTAGACAATGGATGTAAAAGGCTTGTTGGTAAGATAATCAAAATAAAATAGAAGCGAATTTATTCTTGACTAATTGGGAAATCTCTAGTATAATATCTTTAATAGAAGAAGTAGGACAAGGCTTTAACCTTGCGATAAAGCATGCCATAAGATTCCTTTAAAACTATCGGGAGGCAATTATGATAAATCGGACAGTTCTTATTGTGTTTTCCTTATTATTATTCACCTCTCTATGTTTCTCTGAGG
>CAZRTU010000241.1:0-3509 GCA_964603075.1 uncultured bacterium | reverse complement strand
ACATAACTCTACATTATTCCAGTTCTGTCATGATAGATACAGAAGAATTCGAGGTTAATCTATGCAATCTAACGTTTGTGAATTCTTTGTAAGTCTCGCAGTTATTAATCGCACCCTCGACCTTTACCTTTTTCAATTTAGTAGATGATATGTGGATTTTAAGAGTAAAAGTAGTTATTTCGTTTTTAGGGCAGAATGTCCATCTCGCTTTTTTACGGTTTATTGGTGAATATATTATTGCTGCATCCTTTCTTTTTATCCACCATTCTGTAAGTTCTTTAGCAGATGTACCCCAACCATTATTTGATTTAATGAGTTCCAGGGTTTTTCTGTATATTTCAAGGTAACCTGGAAATCCTCCTTCATCAATAGAGCTATTATGCCAGAGGATTGTACATAGACCGTTGTTTTTTTTGGTTTCGTTTATGATTTCTGTAATTACCTTTAATGGGTCATCATAACCAATGTATTTAGTAAATGTCCTATCCATTATGGTTAAAGGAATCTCTAATATTCCAAACTCTCTATGAGAATTCGTATTATATGGAAAAAAAGGAAAAGAGAATCCTCCTCTAAATCCCACCTTATCTGGATATCCCAGTGTAGTATCAAACATAAGACCACATTTTTCCTGTATCTTCCATGTTGATTGCGGTTCAAACCTCAAAAAATGTTGTCTTACTCCCAGTTCTTCGCTTCCAAGGACCTGTTGCATTCTTTGTTTCTCATACTTGAATTTCTTGTAGTCTTTATATGAGTTAATACTCCCATGGAGACCTACATCCCACCCTTTCCTTTTCATCTTTTGTATTACACACCTAAGACCTTCAAGATTATAAGTTCCTCCCCTATTCTCAAAGATTTTCTTGAGAGAGCCCCCCTCTGTGAGAAAAAAGAAGGTAGATTTGAATCCACTTTCCTGCTCAAGTGAGATAAATTCGTTAAAATTAAAAAATGGATTTTTGCCTTTTGTTAATGCTTTCATTGCCTTAAGCTTAGTACTAATTATACTATTGAAATCCGACTCTTTTAACAACTCTAAAATTCTCTGGAGAGTGTTAAACCACCACATCCCGATAAAATCGATATCATGTGTTAGACAAACTGCTAATGGTTGATTATCTGGCCAATAAAATTTTTGCAATATTGGAAGATCTAATTTTGAAGCAATAAATCCGATTAATTTAAATAGTAGAGACATATACTCTGTTACAATGGGCTTTGATACAAATTCGCGGTTGATATCGTTATATTCTTCGTAAGATAGGGTCAATAAATAATAAGTAGATGCAATAATATCGGGACCTAAAAGTATTTTCAAATGTCCGTTGCATTCGCGGTATTTTACAGCAGGTTTCCTCTCGCTGTCTTTGTAGTAATAAAGTATCCTTCCATCGGATGAGGGGGATGTTGAGAAAAAGATTGGAATATTCCGATCGGAAACTTCTACCCATTCTATGTGAGGGGAATTTTGGGAGGAGTCTGAAATTATAATGGAATTTGTATTACCTGGATCTTCACCGTGGGTTATTACGGCATCGAAATCCTCGGGATTACTTTCTATGAATTGATATCCTAAGCCAAGAGTATCAAAAAGGGTTTTAAAGACATATCTGTCTTTGTCTGAACCTGCCAATATACCTATGTTCATAATCAAGCTATATAGCCAAGACTACGCAGCCTCTTCTTTAATTCTTCATCAGCATCAAGTTTTTTATATTGTTCTTCTTCATCTTGTCTTATGAGATTGCCCTCGAATTTTCTGAGTAATTGCTGCATCTCTTCGGCTTTATATGGATCCTTCGCTAATATATTAATTGCCTCCTCGGGGTCGATACCCAGATTATATAGTTCGTTCTCACCGTTAGTACTTTCGATGTATTTATAGTTATCTATTTTAATCGACCTGAGCCCTTTGTCAAATTTTGAAAAATCAAAATCTGGTGCAAATTTTTTGAGCTCGGATATGTTGCTTTCAGCTCTGCGCCATTCTGAAAATATTTGTGAGGAAGGATCTGTATCGCTAAGTATTTCACTTAAGCTAAATCTCTCTCCTTTTACCAGTCTACCATCAATGTTTAACATCCTCAGAATCATGTGGAATATGTCCGACAGCTGGATCTCCTTCATTATCTGCTTATTTTCCGATAGAGGTTTGTATCTTATTATAAGTGGAATTTTCAGCAGTGTTTCATAGAGGCAGTATTCGTGGTGGATAAAACCGTGTTCACCAAGATTGGTACCGTGGTCTGAAGTTATAATCAATATGGTGTTGTCTAAGATTCCAAGGTCTGTGAGGCATTCGTATATTCGATTTATCTGATAGTCTATGTAGTATAGAGCTGCATCATAGATCCATTTGAAATTTTTCCAATCTTCGTCACTGAATTTAATCTCTCCAGTATAAAATTTCACTCTTCCATTAAGATAGGCTCTCATAAATTTGTACATTCTTCTATAGCTGTACTGCCCGCCTCCAAACTTGATAAGAAAACTCCTTGGAGGATGGCAGATCTGGTGTACATCAATGTAGTTGACAAACATAAAGAAGGGATTGGCTTTATCTCGATTTATTAGCCAATCAATAATTAGATCCGTTGTTTCTTTTCCACCCCTGTCGGTCATATGGAGTATTCTTTTGAGTCCCAAAAGTAGCAAATCGAATTTTGATTTGAACCTGTATCTTTCCCACACCTCATCAAAATATTGAAACCCCCTGTGGAGACCAGTTGCTCTACCAACGTACATATTGTCACTAAAGCCGACCGTTGAATAACCGCCGGAGGCTAATATTTCTGACAGCGTGGGTATGTTTTTATCCAGGTAGAGGTTGTCATTTTGAGTCTTATGCTCCGAGGGGAACAGACCTGTGAATAGTGATGCGTGGGAGGGGACTGTCCAGGGCGCTGTAGCATAGGCATTTTGGAATAAAAGGGAGGTTTTTGCGAGATCATCTATGAAGGGTGATGTATTTTTATCGTATCCATAACAGGAAAGATGATCCTGTCTGGCCGCATCAATAATTATCAATATGACGTTTGGGTTTTTCATTTCATCCTAATTCTTTTAACAAAATAGGGGTAATGGATTTGAACAGTGAGATAGGTAGCCTCTTGAGAATATTGCTTGACAAACTTATCATCGTACCTGTTCTATCTATAACAGGTATTTCTTTTTTGTAATTTAAATAATAATAGTAAGATATTCTCTCTGTCCTTGTACCCCACCTTTGTTTAAATTTTAATAGTCCTTCATTCGATATTGGAGTTATTCCGAAATCGAAAATTTCATAGCCCAACTTATGTAAATTTTTAATCACCGTCCATAGAAGTATATTCGTCGGCTGATATCGTAAATATTTTTTATCAACCACTGATGCACTGTAACCGTAAATCGAATATTTGTTATGATTCAAAATTATAACTCCTGCAATAGGTTTATTTCCATAGTAAGCGAGATACAGTTTACATTTATCGATGTTTACTAAGGTGAGATAAAGAAATTTAAAA
>CAZRTU010000240.1:1414-3522 GCA_964603075.1 uncultured bacterium | reverse complement strand
GTCTGGATGTGGGCGTGGAAATACAGGGAAACAGTCCTGGATCTATGTGAGCAGATATCTGGCAACAGGAATCACTATGCAATGTTCAGGATTGGTGGTGTCCGAAGAGACATTATAAACGACGAGATTGACGGTATGATGAAAAAATTACCCACCTTAAACTCCGGGCTGGGTATGTTTAAAGGTGCTATTAGCGATGATCCGGTTATTGCCGCAAGGACAAAGGGTGTTGGGGTCTTAACAAGACAGCAAGCGATTGATTACTGTGTTCTTGGACCCACAGCCAGGGCATCCGGAATAGATATCGACGTCAGAAGAGATTCGCCTCAGAATTCAGCCTACGACCTCGTGGATTGGGATGTACACGTTCAATATGATGGTGATGTATTCGCCAAGGTTGTTGTAAGGGTGCTTGAGATGCTTGAATCTGTGAAGATAATCAATCAGTCTCTCGAAAAAATAAAAGGTATGAAGGAAGGTGATATATGGACTGAGGTGAGGGATATACCAGCCGGAGAGGGAATCGGTACATATGAAGCCCCGAGGGGAGAGGTATTTCACTACGTGCGGTCGGACGGTGGAAACACACCCTACAGGCATAAAATCAGGGCGCCATCCTTCGTTAATATCCTTTCTAATGAGGTAGCTGTTGTAGGAGGAGATATAGCCGATGCCTGTATTACGCTTGCAGCTGTTGATCCATGTTATTGCTGCACAGAGAGAATGCAGGCGGTCGAGGATGGTAAAGTTAAGTACAACTGGAAACAATTGCTCAAGTTGTCACAGGAGAAGACGGTAAAGCGTTGTAATTTATAGTAACTCATTGGAACTTAGTTATAACTCATAGTGATTTGACCTTATTACACTTTGAAAATGGAAAAGATAAGAGATTTTCGAGACCTTGAGATATGGCAGATTGGAAACAGACTTGTGCAGAAGGTTTATGAGGTTGTGGCATCCTTTCCCAAAGAAGAACTGTATGGGCTTGTCTCTCAAATAAAAGCGGCCGTGCTTTCTGTGCCTGCAAATATTGCTGAAGGCTCTGGCAGATTCCATTACATGGAGAGGAGTAAGTTTTACTTGAATGCGAGAGGTTCACTTTATGAACTGAAGAGTCACTTATTGATTGCTAAGGAATTAGGTTTTATAAATCAGAACTCTGAGCAGCTTTTCTCTGAAATTGAGAACCTCAGTGTCAAGTTGAACAATCTAATCACCTTAACCAGGCGAAAGGCACATGAGACTCCATAAATTACCATCAAATTACCATGAGTTACGATTGAATTACCAAAAAAGACTGTGAATATCTTGTTACCCATAGAGATAAGTCTTATTGCTGGCATTGTCTTCCTATTTATACCACAGGCATGGAAGTCATTTCTCAAGGTGGTTGCCCCATTGGTAGGAACAGTAAATTTCGTATTGTCACTTCTTGTATTCTTCAATGTCTATGTCCCAATATATGTATCCGATTACGTAATCGTGGATCTACTATCTAAGTTCGTCTTCCTGGGGATTGGTTTCTTCGGATTTATTATATCTCTATACGCCTCAGGCTTTATAAAGGATGGGCTGAACAGATTTTTCTCTTATTTCTTCCTCACCCTGGGTTCAGCTTTTGCAGTGGCTGTTGCCGACAATCTTATGATCCTTTTGATATTCTGGGGTTTTCTGGGTCTAACTCTCTACCTCATGATCCAAATGGGTAGAGAGGGTTCTAACGATGCAGCGAAGAAATCGATTATTATCATTGGAGCATCGGATGTCTTCCTTATACTCGGCATAGGTATACTGTGGCAGCTGACCGGCTCGATTAATATGACAGAAATCTCCCTATCTACTACCTACTATCTACTACCTACTGTCTCATTCCTCTGCTTTGCTATTGCGTCTTTTGCCAAGGCAGGGAATATGCCCCTTCACTCCTGGATTCCACCAACGGCGTCAACCGCGCCCATCCCTGTAACAGCCTTCCTGCCAGCTTCATTGGATAAACTTCTCGGTATATATCTTCTGGGAAGGTGTGTCCTCTCCATTTTTAGACTTACGCCAGGGCTTCTGGCATTTTTGATGATCATTGGAGCTGCAACCATAATCTTTGCAGTGTT
>CAZRTU010000240.1:0-1404 GCA_964603075.1 uncultured bacterium | reverse complement strand
GGCTATGATCCAGCATTCCGGAAGGAAGCTTCTCTCTTACCATGCTGTTTCACAGGTTGGGTACATGGTTCTCGGCATAGGTACCGGTAACCCAATCGGCATTATAGGTGGGCTATTCCATATGTTAAACAATAGTGTTTATAAATCCTGTCTGTTCCTTGGACTTGGGGAGGTCGAGAAGAAGACCGGCACTGATAACCTTGATAACTTAGGAGGACTTTCCGGGAAGATGCCTCTCACACTGTTTACAATGCTTACCGCTTCCCTTGCTATATCAGGGATTCCTCCTCTGAACGGTTTTTTCTCAAAATGGCTTATCTATCAGGGTGTGATAAGCACTCTAAGTGTTCGTAACCCATTGATACCTGCACTATGCCTTGTTGCTGCACTTTTCGGTAGTGCCCTTACACTGGCAAGTTTTATGAAGCTTTTGCACTCAATATTTTTTGCAAGAAGGGGTGCTGAGAAGGTCCTTGAAGGCAAAAATGACGTAAAAGGGAACTGGGTATTAATATTGCCGCAGGTGATACTTGCTGTTATGTGTATAGCACTTGGAGTCTTTGCATATCCATTAATTGTCAATCCAGTATTCTCCAGGATGGTGCGTTTTGAGGTGGCTGGGATCTGGAGACCAGATATTGCGGCAGGTCTTATAATTCTGGGTGTGCTTATTGGGCTCTTGGTGTATGCAATATCGAGAATAAAGATGCGGGTTACCCCACCCTTTGTTGGCGGCGAAGAGATTACTCCTCAGATGAGGGTTTCAGGGACAGATTTTTATCTCTCAATCAGAGAGATCAGTATATTTGGTAAGATATATGAGTGGGCGGAGAAGAAATATTTCGATATATATGAGATTATAAGGAAATGGGTTATGTTCTTTTCTGGGGTCTTCAGGGCACTTCATACAGGTTCATTACCCTTTTATCTTTTGTGGATCGCAGTGGGATTGGTGATAATACTGTTAGTAATGTGAAATAGATATTAAACATCAAAAATCAAAAATTAAAGATTGTACAGCCTAAGCATAGTCATTGGAAGAAATAATTTTGATATTTAATTTTTGATATAACTATGTTGGAGATTTATTTATTGAGCATACTGATGATAATGGGCGCAATACTCGCCATTTGGCTGCATAACCTCATGGCTGCTGTTATCTCGATGGGTATTGTTGGATTCGGACTCGCTCTCTCATTTATGTTTCTCGGCGCGCCTGATCTTGCCATAGTCCAGATCATTGTAGAGACACTCTCTCTGGTTATCCTAATCGCGGCTATAATAAAGACGACCGAGGTTGATAGCCCAGACGAGAGGAGATTGTCGAGAGTCGCAATATATACAGGTAGCGCAGCATTTTTCGTGGTATTTTTAATGATCTCCATTATGGTGTTTCACTTCCTG
>CAZRTU010000239.1:0-3536 GCA_964603075.1 uncultured bacterium | reverse complement strand
CTTCCTTCATTATAATTCTCAAGTAATTCTTCCAGTAAGTTCTGCCGTTGCATTTGCTGCTCTAACCATTTAGATAATCCATCTTTCTTAATTAGCTCTAAGTTACCGGGTGCGGGTATCCATCCTGAATCTACCATGACCTTTCTTCTCTTGAAGATGCCACAGGAAAATAGTTCCTCACAGTCAGCACAACTATCGTATCCATGTTGTTTGACACAGCAATTCCAGATACTACACCAGTTATGCTGTTCACCCTTCTTACAACCCATACATCTACTCGGGGCCTTTGATTGATATTTATTGCATAACCCACAATAAAGCCCACAGCATCCAACAAGGTATCTTGCTTCACTGACTTCCATTTCCTCAACTCAATTGACAACAAATTACATAAATCCAGGAGTTCTCAAACCTCACGATATAGCAAACCTGAAGGTTTGCCCTACATTATCTACGTTCTACCCTGCCTGCCGCCAGGTAGGTGTGAAATCAGAAGTCTAAATGACTTAATAATCGCCACCATTAGCTAAACAAATATATAATTTTTATAATCACCTTTTTAAAATAAGATTATACCACGATTATAACAGCTCCTATATAAAAAATCAAGAAAAAAATTGAAATTTTATTGTTTTTGTGTTATAATCGAATAGGAGTCGGATTAGAAATCCAGGTACAATATTAATTATGCACATCTCTCTTTTCGATTATAACCTACCCAAGGAACTAATAGCTCAGCATCCCTTGGAAGACAGGAAGAGCGCCAGACTTATGGTGCTAAACAGAGAGAAAGGAGGTATTGAAGAAGGGGTCTTTACAGACATATTGAAATATATGAAGAAAGGTGACGTACTCCTCTTGAACGAGACCAAGGTATTAAAGGCAAGAATCTTTGGGAAAAAGGAACATACAGGCGGTAAGGTAGAGGTCTTTTTTATAAGAACTGTAGATGAGGAGACCTTTGAGGCATTCGTTCGTCCAAGAAAGAGGACCAAGCCTGGCACTCGTCTGCTTTTTGGAAAAGCTGCTGCAGTAATGACAGAACACCAAAAGAACGGTCGCTCACTGCTAAAAGTCGAGAACGGCTTAAAACCCTACGAACTCTTGAAATTGCATGGCGAGATTCCTCTCCCTCCATATATAAAGAGAAGACCCTCCGATCTGGACAGTAAACTATATCAGACTGTCTACGCCAAGGTTCCAGGAGCCGTAGCCGCCCCAACCGCTGGTCTACATTTCACTCCTGAACTCCTTAAGTCACTACAGAATAAGGGGGTCATTATATTGACAATATTTCTGCACACAGGACCCGGAACCTTCAAACCCATTAAGACAGATAATATCGAGGAGCATATGATGGAAGAAGAATACTATGAGGTAGGAGAGAAGACTGCAAAAATTATCAATGAAAGATGTGGCAGGCTCTTCGCTGTTGGTACCACCACGGTCAGGGCAGTCGAAACAGCAGCCAAAAACGGTGAGCTTTCGCCAAGCAGTGGCTGGACAGATCTTTACATATATCCACCATTCAGATTCAATGTGGTTGACTCTATGATAACCAACTTTCACCTCCCCAGGACAAGCCTGATAATAATGATCTCGGCATTTGCCGGGAGAGAATTTATCCTGAAGGCATACGATGAGGCGATAAGAAGGAGATTCAGGTTCTACTCTTATGGGGATGCAATGTTAATTTTATGAAAACCTCGCATCAAATGCTCCATACCGAAGTCAAAAATTATATTCAAGATTACATCCCAAAAAACTTGAAAAAACAAAATATTTATGTTATAATAGTTCTGAAATCGACTCGGACTCCTTCACTCATTTAAAAAAGTGGCTATGAAATGGTTAGATAAGACTATACGTGTACTAAGAGACGGAGGGATAATCGCGTTCCCAACTGACACTGTATATGGAATAGGTTGCGATTCAACAAATGAGAGAGCAATCGAGAGGACCTATCGATTGAAGCGCCGCGCAAGGAACAAGCCGTTAATCATCTTCATCCCATCCTCTGATGGACTCAATAAAATTGCATCCACAAGGACGGGGGAAGCGAAGGTACTATCTAAGAATTTTTGGCCTGGGCCCCTATCCCTGGTCCTCAAGGCAAAAAAGGATTGCACGATAAAGGCTGAAGATGGTACAGTTGGTGTTAGAGTACCTGATGAGGAACATATACTAACCATTCTTAACAACTATCCCAGACCCCTCGCTACCACGAGCTGTAATGTTGAGAATTCCCCAACCCTTTCGAACTCAAATGACGTTAGAATGGTCTTTGGTAACAGCATAGATCTTATAATAGACGGGGTAATCCCCGAACCTGCACTCCCATCGACAGTGGTCTCTATATCCCCTCCCAGGCTGCTTAGAAGAGGTAAATTATCCGTATTTGAGATAGAGAAGAGAACGGGGATAAGATTCCCTCCCGCTTTGGGGATTAAGATCGGAATACTCTTTTTGTGTAGCGCAAATTTATGTAGAAGCCAGATGGCAGAGGGCGTAGCAAGAAAGATGGGATGCAATGACAATATATTTGTAGGCTCTGCCGGGATAAATGCCGTAGATGGTTTGCTTCCGTCGTTTTTTGCTGTTCAGGTTATGCAAGAAGAAGATGTAGATATTAGCAAGCAGGTATCGAGACGGGTATCCAGAAAGATTTTATACGATTATGATCTAATACTCTGTATGGAAGAGGAAGACAGGCAATGGATAGCCTCAAACTACCCCGAGGTGTCCGAAAGGGTCTTTCTCATCACCAAATATGGCAGAGAAGATCTCGGAGAGGATATAAGCGACCCTTCGGGAGGTTCCATAGAGCTATACAGGAGAACCAGGGATAGGATTAGAGACGAGGTCAAGAGAATATTAAATCATATAAACCTTGGGTATTTCAAATCCGAGATGTGTTGATTTAATGGGCTGCAATCTCAACCAAATTTAAAGATTCAGATATGAAAAAGGGCGTGTTCGTTTTACTGATGATAATCCCCTTGTTGTTATATGGTACGGAGAAATCTCCTACAAAGGCTATGCTTCTATCCTTGTTTCCAGGGGGTGGACAGTTCTACAACCAGGAATACGCTAAAGGAATACTGTTTGCATCTGTACAGACCTTCTGCCTGGCTTTCTTAGTTAGAGAACATATCTGTGCCATAGATGCCGAGGCAGATGGGAGAGAGGACGACTACGATTACCATATATCCAAGAGATATGACTGGCTCTGGTGGTCATTAGGCGTGTGGGCAGTATCTATGGGCGATGCTTACGTAGGAGCACATCTGTACAATTTTGATGAGGACGTCGGTATTAAACTTGAGATCGGTTTCAATTTTTAGATCCCCTGATATTGAGTCATTGGGTCAACAAAACAATCATAAGGTTTGCTTAGTTTGTTCGGTTTATTGGATTTATTTGGGGCTGCCTGGTTTGCTGGTTTTCCTGGTTTATTGAGTTTGCTGGGTTTATCGGGCCATTCAGGAAACTATGCACTAGGCAGTAAGCACTAAGCAGTAACTCATAGTAATTGG
>CAZRTU010000238.1:0-3541 GCA_964603075.1 uncultured bacterium | reverse complement strand
GAAGTGATAGGTCTCATATTAAGTCGAGCATCTTATGTCTTACGAATTCGTCTGGGAACCTCAGCGGTTCTTTATTCAACAGGCCTTTTTCACCTATAACTAATACATTGTCCAGACTTCCTCCCTTACCCAATCCCTTTTTTCTTATCTCCTCTATCCATCGGTAGAAGGTATGTGTTCTTGCTGGGGCAATTTCTCTCTCAAAGACCTCGGGTGTTATCCTGAGTGATTTGAATTGGGGTGGCGGATATTCGTATCCGTAGTCCATAAGGTAAGAGATTTGTAGGCTTTTATGGGGCAAGGCAAATATCTGCCTTCCTTCGTCCTGGTAAGCGACAGATTTTTTTATGTTCTTAATTTCCCTGTCCTTGTCAAGCTGGATTATTCCAGAGTCTTCTATCAAGTGTACGTATTCCATGGCGCTACCATCAAGAGCCGGTACCTCATCCCCACTGATTTCACATATGCAGTTGTCAACACCTAATCCATAGAACGTAGCGAGGATATGCTCCACAGTGCTTACACTCTCGCCATTTTTACTTAGTATGGTATTGCCGTAATTTGACTTGGCATTTTCTATCTTTGCTTCAATTCTAACTCCATTCTTTACAAATACTATACCACTGTCAGGCGGCGCTGGATAAAGGAATATTTTCGAGAAACTACCCCTGTGTATACCGACCCCCTCTGTTGCAATTTCCCTTTTTATGGTCTGCTGCTTCATATATCTCAGGTTAGTGAGTTTACCCAGGTTGTTGGGTAAATAAAAACAGTCATAGAGTCTTTACGTCATTGTGTCTTAGAGTCCTTTTCCTTTATTCTTATAGTCTTTAGTCCTCGGTCATTGGTCTTATGTCGTCAGTCATCAGTGCTTAGTGCATAGTCCATAGTGTATAGTTCATAGTCCTCGGTCTTTTGTCAGTGGTCATCCGTCATCAGTCGTCACTATCCTTATTGAAGATTGGAAATTGAAAATTGATTTTTTCTTATTTATATTTGATGTTTTACATATACGCTCTACATTAACTTTTCACTTTTTACTTTTATTTTGTCCCTAATTCGCAATACCCATCGCCCATTACCCATCGCCCATTACCTTATGCTCTACGCCCTACTCTCTCCATACAACCCATATGCCACCAAACGCCTTCCTTTGGAGCAACCTGATCTTGGTTTGCTTGCACAACTCCAATACAATGACGAATACAATAATCACCTTGAGAAGAGAATTTTCTCTTTCGAGCATACTCTTCAGATTTATCCTGCCTTTTTCCTTTATTTCTCTTTCAATCTCTATGCGTCGTACCTTTATATCAACCGATTCCTTTTCCCATTGTATAGCCGGTCTTTCTCTGTATTTCGAAAGGACATCTTGGGCGATTTTGAATAATACATCTGGATCTACCGCTTCGAGTGTTTTTTCACCAGAGAGAAAGGGTCTGGAAAATATTTTGGATGCATATAATTCTTTTTCCTTGAGCTCATCCCGCAAAGTGTAGATCCAATCTCTGTCAATTTCTTCATCTGGTCCCGTCTCGATTTCATCAACCTCTTCCTGTTCTCCTGAAGTTGGTAGCAATGTCAATAATTTTAAGGACAAGAGATACGTTACGGCATTAAAGATATTAAAAAACTCGTCTAGATTCTCTCTGTTTTCAATGGTTTTAATCCATTCAGTTATAAGTTTGTATACTGAGATTGAATGTATATCAACCTCATCATCCTTGACGAGAGTGACCAATTCGTCTGGAGAGAAAGAACCTTGTACCTTGTACGTAAGAGCCTTCATAAACTAAAGTTTACTGAGTTTATCGTGTTATCGAGTTTACCCAGTTTGTTGGTAAATAAAAACAGTCATAGAGTCTTTGCGTCATCGTGTCTTAGAGTCCTTTTCCTTTTATTCTTATAATCTTTAGTCCTCGGTCATTGGTCTTATGTCGTCAGTCATCAGTGCTTAGCGTATAGTTCATAATGCTCAACCCATTGCCCATTGCCTATCGCCCTACCCTTTACGCCTTTACTATTGCTGACAATAATTCGTCTCTTCCTACAGGTACCACTCCCACCCTGCCGACCTCTATACCCGCAGCATAGCTGGCTATTAACGCCGATTCGTATATGCTTGCACCCGCCACAAGAGAAAGGGTCAGAGCTGATATGACTGTATCTCCGGCTCCTGAAGTATCGTGCACCTCTGCCATCGCCTTGTGGGGGATACTGTAGGTCTCATCTCTGCCTGCAACAAACATGCCTTCTCTGCCGAGTGTTAGAACAAGATATCTACAGTTAAGGAGGTCTCTCATTTCGCACGCAGACTGCTTTAGATTTTCGGTTGAGAGTTTTAGTCCCATAGCCCTTTCCAACTCCCGTTTATTTGGTTTAAAAGCACTTACGCTCCTGTAATTGAGAAAGTTTTTAAACTTAGGATCAACCGTAATTATGCGGTCGTCGGCATGGCTAACTATCCGTTCAATGAATTGCTTGTCGAAGAGGCCTTTGTCATAATCCTCGAGCAGTATGGCATCGGCATCAGCCAATGAACTGTTTATACATTCCATGAGAGCCTCCCTGGTCTCTTCGTCGATATTATCCCTATCTTCTCTGTCGAATCTTATCAGCTGTTGGTCGTTAGCTATTACTCTGGTCTTGCGGATGGTCGGCCTATCTTGGACCGAAATGAGGCGACTTGGATCAATATCGAGTTCCTTGAGATTATTTTTTAGAATTTCTCCTGCATGGTCGATACCTATTACACCCGCAAGTATTGGTATACCGCCCATAGATTTTATGTTGTTAGCAACATTTGCTGCACCACCTGGACTGTAAGATTTCCTTTCAAGATCTACCAGTGGTACCGGTGCCTCAGGAGAAATTCTCTCAACCCTTCCCCAGAGGTATTCATCGAGCATTACATCGCCGATTATTAGTATCTTTTTACCCCTAAAGTTATCTATATGTTTTTTCAGATCCATGGACTTCCCAATTTTTATAGGTTAAATATCTCTGGTTCCATTTTATCTAAATCGAGAATGACCATCGTAGAATCGCTTAACCATCCTGATGCATCACCAGGATTTATAATAAGAGGTTTACCTTCTCTTATGTCAAGGTGGTGTGTGTGACCATATACAATGAGGTCGTAATCTCTCAGAGAAGATATGAAGAGGGGTTCATGCATTAAGACTACCTTCTTCTTTCCAATGCTCAGTTCATAGGGAGAGAGGTATATGTCAAAGCCGAAACCTGCGGCGACCTCTCTGAGTGTGAGCCTATCACCGTCATTGTTTCCATAGACGCCTATTATTTTCGAATTTAAGCGGTTAAACCTCTTCAATGCGAAAGGGGATACGTAGTCTCCAGCATGTAGGAGCAACTCGACCCCTTTTTGATTGGATAGCTCAATCCCTTTATCTATCTTGTCGAGCCTGTCATGTGTATCCGATATGATTCCTATCTTCATACTTTGTTGTGTTTACCCAGTTTGTCGGTAAATAAAAACAGTCATAGAGTCTTTGCGTCATCGTGTCTTAGAGTCCTTTTC
>CAZRTU010000237.1:0-3546 GCA_964603075.1 uncultured bacterium | reverse complement strand
CTGGAGTAATATCAAGCCCATTGGGAGCGTTTCCAACAGGAATAGTAGTAACAACAGTATTATCAGAGGTGCGTATCACTGAAACATTGTCATCACCAATAACTGAAACATATACATAATCACCACTATTCGGTAACACTGCAGCAAAACAAGGGCAGTATCCAACAGAAATCGTGTTAACGACAGTATTGTCGGACGTTCGAACTACGTAAACATTATCAACGGAATTATTGTAACACATAATATAAGCATAACTACCATCTGGAGTAAATGCAATGCCATAAGGATGTTCTCCTGTTGAAATGGTATCAACAACAGTGTAATCAGAAGCCCGAGTGATTGAAACATTGTGGTCGTCCATGTTTGAGACCCATATGTAATTACCACCAGGAGTAGCAGCAATACCGCATGGATTATTACCTACCGGGATTGTTGCTACAACACTATCAGGGTAGTCTCCCGCAATGCCATTTGCTGGCAAAAGTAACGAAATACAAAACCCTAAAGTAACAATAACAAACATCTCTCTTTTCATTTTCTCCCCCCTTCCAATCGATAAAGTTTACACTAAACGTTATAAATGAAATCAAGCACACTATCCCCACCTATCTCTATATTATTATAATCACATCTTAAAATGCATCGTAGTATTTAGAGGTACTTATTAAATTAAAAATGCCCTGCAGTGGTGGTTTCCTGCAGGGCATTTACGAAAGGAGCATGGGATGAGATACCAGTTAATCCCCAAAGGAGGTGATGTTTTAGAATATACTCTTAAGAACATCATACCCCCCCCGTTGACAGATGTGGATAACTTTTCTTAACGGATTAACCGGGTTTCTCTAATTTACCTCACCCTAATTATAACACAAATTTTCAATTTGTCAACACCTAAAAACCACTTAGAAAACGCTTAGCGAAATTAAGTGTTGTTGTCCTCAAAACATTGCTAAATAACAATCTACAGATTTTGTAAAAATGGCGATTTTTGGGATGGTTTTCGGGATTTCCATTTTAGAAGAGGGTAGTTTATTTAGTGCGTTTTACTCAAATACATTAAAAAATAAATAATTGACATAGATATTAACCATCATAATATACTGAGGTTTAAACTTCTTGGTTACTTTTATTTTTTCTCCCTTGACTTCTCTAACATTCTGTGCTATAATAGTAAAAGTGGAAGAGATGAGTATGTGGTTGGATAAATCTAAGGTTCAAGGCGTTCTTACCCTTGAACGAACCCAAAGAAGGAGGTGATAAAATGCTGTATTTTGTCAGATCCGAACTGATAGGCGGTCCACCGCTTCCATTAGAACAATGGCTGGAGCTTCTATTAAAGGCAATGGAAATTGAAGTAGGCTACGAGAAACAGGGTAAAATCATAGCCCAGGGTGATTATGCGGTCGGAAAAGGCGGTTGCTGCATCTACGATGTAGAGTCTAACGAGGAGCTTCATAGACTGATAGCGAAACTCCCTACACATGCATTCCTCGATTGGGAGGTTATCCCTCTACTGAGTCGTGAAAAAACCATTGAGATGATCAAACAGGCCCGGGCATCAATGCAAAAGTCAGGTAAGTAAATATTTGGGGTCAGGCTGAAAACTGAAAAACAGATTACCATTCGGATTCTCCTTTCACCTTTACCTACTTGTTATATATTAATTAACAAACTCAGATTATCAAGTCTAAATTTCAGTTTTCAGCCCGACCCTTACAACTCTTGTCCCTCTCCCTTTCTTTCGTTATTCCCCTTTCCTTTTCTCTGCAAGGCTGAAGCCTTGCCCTACGCTTTGCGCCCATTGCCTTTCCCTCTTCCGTCTGTCAAATTCTTTAACCAAATAAACTCAACAAACCCAACAAACTGCCTATTCCTTAGTCCATAGTGCATAGTGCCTAGTCTCTCTCCTCCCTCCCTTCTCCCTCTCTTTTGTTATTCTCCCTTTCTCCTTTCTATTTGCCATTCTCTATTTTCTGCCTTTCTCCCCTTTCTCCTTAATTTTTTCTCTTGACTTTTACTTTATTTTGCATTATAATATATATGAAAAGTGTCGTGACTCTGACAATTTTAATAAAATAATAGATAAGATAACTCCTGCAGTTGTTAGGACTCCACTTCCCATTCCAACCAGAAAGAAGGTAGACAGTAATCCGATAAGTTAATGCTTCACGTCAGGTAATTGATTTTTCTCCAAATACTATTCCCATAGAATCTTATTATCTTCAGTCTGCAAACTCCAGATATATCCATCATACGCTCACAACATCATGGTCAGGTTATCTGAAATAGTGACCCTAATCTTGCTTGTGGTTTTGGCTGGTTCTGTACAGGCAAGATCCCGTGAGGTCTATCTTCTGCCCTCCAGCCATGGTGAACCCAGTAAAATGATGCCTCATACAGACAAGGTATCTGTGTATTGGCTCATACAGTATGATAGATGGGAAAGTAACTACTACCTTAGTGGACTGCTCCCCGGTGACACGCTGGGGATATTCTTTGAACCTCCTGCAGCGTGCTCTCTTGTCGAGGTGCACTTCTGCAAATATAGGTATGAAGAAGGTGATGTTCCTACCTACTGGGGGCTTGTTGCAGACGTTCCCGACGGTGTAACACTCGAATCTTTCGAAGAGTATCACGATTCTGCATCTGTACCTGGACCATCTCCCGTTGGAGATATTTTTGTCCAAAGTGAGTTCGACCTTCCATTTACTGGTAATTGGCAGTGGGATACCCTTGCTGTCACCAATACCCCTGATATAGGTGTAGAATCCTTCTGGGCTGGGACTGTGATTGGAGACACAACCCACACAACGAGAATAGACGCTAATGTACCTCCTCCCTATCATGCCATATGCTGGAAGCAGGGTGGAGCAGCCCCAGCAGCAAATGGTCCTGGCTGGTACTCATCCTGGCATCTCTTCTGGATCAGGGCACTTGTGAAGGTGTATGAAAATATCAACCCTGTTATAGAAGTAGAAGATCTTCTGGGTACATACAACACAGATGATAGAACTGTGGACATATACACTGAAGACTTTGACCCAGACCGTCTTACTCTTGGGATAGAAGAGATACATCTCTATTATTTTATAGACGGTAAAACCGATACAATACAAGTCGAAATTACCCAGGATTCTGTAAAATACCCAGACCCGGGTTGGGAATATGCCTGGTGGCATGCGTATATACCGGGACAGTGTAGTGGTTCAGTAGTACACTACTGGGTTAGGGGATTAGACGGCTGTGGTGCTGAATCATTTACATATGAACATTTCTATAAAGTTGGTGAAGGTATGTCCAATAATGCACTTCTGTATGTCGAGGGTGACGAGAATTGGGGTGGTGAATTATACGATCCGTTTGACTGGCTACCTTGGGACTTATGGTATGAAGCAACCGACGGTATAGCCGACAATACTGTATTTGATTTCTATATATATGGACCTGGAGGCAGAGGCATTTCCTGGCTCACATTCTCTGGCTTTAGACTCGCGTCCTTCACCTTTACTCAGAGTTTCAGGGATTTTATGGATGACGGGGGTGGAA
>CAZRTU010000236.1:3206-3547 GCA_964603075.1 uncultured bacterium | reverse complement strand
AAATTTATAATCTCTTTTATAAGAGCATTTTCGAGAATATATTTTCTTAGTTTACTCG
This sequence comes from uncultured bacterium, assembly GCA_964603075.1. Lineage (GTDB taxonomy): Bacteria > Hydrothermota > UBA3073 > UBA3073 > UBA3073 > JAGMCL01. Next base: position 3,489 of record CAZRTU010000236.1, on the reverse strand, counting down.
CTCCATCAGCAGTAGGCCAATAGGAAGTAGTTATAAATCCAAGTCTTCCACCCTCCTGTAGTTTCGATAAACCAAGTATCACGAAAAAATAGAGATAGTCCATCTTGCCTTGATAAAAATTCTTCCACCAGTAGTTTGGGTAGTCAGATAATACTGATCTGAAAAGCTCTTTATGTCCTTTCTCGCCAACATAGGGAGGATTTGAACAGACATAATTAAATTTATCTTCATTCCTTATTTTCTCATATACAACCCTTTTGTGTGGATCATGTAGAGCCATTAT
>CAZRTU010000236.1:0-3196 GCA_964603075.1 uncultured bacterium | reverse complement strand
ATTATTTTACCATATTCTCCCGGACTTTCTTTTACTTCTTTACTATTCACTAGCACTGCTCTTGGATTATGTAATCCAAGTGCATCACAGGGAACAACGGAAAGTGTGAATACAGGAAAACGAGTCTGTCTTGGAAGTAATGGGAGAATTTTTTTAAATAATGGAGTGAGTTGAATCAAGAGGTTTACCTCAGTGATATAGTGTGAGAATAGACTGATTTCACTACCACAGAGTCCATTAACAAGTGCAAACATAATCTCAATTAAATCGTCTATATCGTTATCATTGTAATGCGCACTTTCTGTAAGCCTCCGTGCAGCCTCTACAAGAAATCCTCCAGATCCAGTGCAGGGATCGAAAGTGATTTTTGGTTTTCTCTTCCCATTCTCATATACAAAGAAAGAATCGTCATCTTTATAACCCACCCTATCCCATATAAGTCTTATGATATCTCTTGGTGTATAATATTGTCCCTTATTCTTTCTATCAACTTTATCAACATATTCCTCGTATACTCTTCCAAGTACATCAGTGTTTAACTTACTCAGATTATATCGTGAGAATTCATAAAGTACATCTACGAGTGCATTATTTTCTGGTGTATACCAGCTATAATTACTTGGAACGGAGTAAAGCCAGTAATACTTACTACCTGCAAAGTGAAATGCCTGACGTAAGACACGCTCGACTTCCATCTGCAATCGTTCAAACCACTTATCAAATCCACCATTATAGAGTGATTCTTCTATAAATCCTGCATCCTCCCACATTCTTGCAAGAAGGATTCTGGTCATCGTGAAATAAGCCACACGAGTAAGATATATATAGAAAGCCCTATATTCTGCAGATCCCTTTTCTGCGTTCGTAAATTCCGTCAGACGGCTCTCTTTAGGTCTTCTGGCTCTATCGATTTCACAGGCTATTGTTTCAAGTTCATTTTCTATCTCCCTTTTACGACCAGAATCAAATCTTAAATTCATGGAGAGTTCGTCTTTTTTTGAGAGTGTATCACTTAGAAAAATTTCTACGATTTTTCTTATTGAATCAGCAAGAAGGGTGGAATTAAGTTCTTCCTTACCTGTCCATTTCTTTGCCTTTCTAATGTTTTCAATCTTCTCCATGATACCGAGTTCTCGATAAGAAAATTGTCTCACAAAGGAGAGGAACTTTTTAGTATTTGAGTAATCAAGGATTACCTTCGGGTAAGATCTATAGTTTGTATACAACTCCTGAAAGCTAAAAGAATATTCCTGTAAAGGTGATTTCAAGGGATATTCATACACTTGAAGGTGTCTCATATTTGTTATAACACCCCATCTCACAGCACAAGATTTTATATATCTTGAGAGTTTATTATAGTGTGAGGATAGGTCTTTTGTATCTGTCCCCTTTATCTCAAAGATAAACGGATGGACATTTATGTCTCTTGGGATAAAATCTGGAGTCTCGGCAGTTGGACTGAATTCTGGCAGGATTTCGTCCTTTGGAAATTCGAGAATTTCTGTAAGAAAATCATTCCATAATTTGGGTTTTATGAAATCGTCTTCATCGGAGAAGGTTCCTTCCTTCATATAATCCTGATAGTTTCCAAACCGATTATGAGAGATTTTCTCATAGAGTTTAGAATATCTATCCAGTATCTGGATGGTGGATTTGATGATTTTGAGATTGTCTTTCATAGAAATGTAGGATTATGGCTCTATTGTATCACAACGGTATGAATTTGTCAAGAAGAAAATAACGATGAATAGTAAGCACTTTCTCTTCATAGATTAATCTAACAATGTTTGGAAGAGCCTAATACCAAGATTTGACCCTCGATACTCTACTTTTTGAGCAGTTCACTGCTCAAACTCCCCCGAATTTGAGCACCCCACTGCTCAAATTAGACCGTATATTTTAAAGAACGTTTAAAAAAACTGCAAAGAATCCAAAATGCGCCTTGTTTAGCAAATCGTGAGTATATCGAAGTATCCAATACTACTTTCACGAATCGACTCCAATATTGATATCCTCCAAGACGTCCTCGAGGGTAAACCGGTTGACACCAGTGAGCTCAGACAATCTACCCAAAGATATTTTGCCATCTTTATAAGCTGTCAATGCTAAGTGAAGATATCTTTCTGGTAGTATCCCTTCGCTGGTTTTTTCTTCTTCTTCCACTTGACCAAAAAATTCCTTCTCAAGTTTATATGGGTGAACATCTTTTAACTCATCTACCTCCTTCTTCTTAATTTCCCCGAGATTATAAAGCCGATAGAGCATTGCGAGGTAACTCACGCCGAAGTATCTCTTTAAGAATATCACATCATAGGCAGTAACTTTTTTTATTGACAGGGTATTCACTACATTATGCACTTCTTCTTTGGGCATAAGGAAAGCTGAAGCAAACATATTGGCTACACGTTCGTTTGGCTTTCCTCGTATATCTTCAAATATACTCCTATCTATATGGTACCCTTCACGGCGGTCTTTGAGGTAATGGCAATATTCGTGGGCTGCAGAAAATTTTTGTCTCCCAAGTGTTCTATTTATTGTATTTATTATACAGAAAGCCCCTTTCTCTTCATCGAATAAGAACACTGCATCTAATCCTTCACTATCCAGGTTTTGACGAATAATATGTAACCCTTGGTCTGATATAAGAGAAAATATATCGTCTATCGGATCAAAGCCAAGTTTGAGACGATTCCTCTCACTCTCCGACACTCTCTCAGCATAGTGGATTAGTTTTCTGTAATACTTGATATCGGTCTCGGATGGGCCAGGATAAATTGGAGCCAGCGAAGGCCTATTCTCGGTTATCTCTTCTATAAAAGCCCAATTGTTTACGAGTCTCATAGCCTTAGATACCTCATCGAGTTCATCCTTTTTTAATCCGGTTGCCCGGAAGAGGACAGAAAAAGGAGATTCTTCCTCACGTAAGAAATCCGATGGTTTCATTTTGAAAGTATTTGAAATATTAGATAGGACATCTAATCCCGGGACCCGTTTGCCGTTTTCTATCATAGAAATGTACTCTTTCGTCACTCCGACCTTTTGGGCAAGTTCATCTTGAGATATATCATAGATCCTCCTTAATTCACGAAGTTTTCGTCCTTTGAACATATCAACCTCCTTTCACCTGTATATTATACCATATTTTGTTAACTTTGTCAAGGGAAAAATTCAAAAAGTTAACAATCAGATTATATTA
>CAZRTU010000235.1:0-3558 GCA_964603075.1 uncultured bacterium | reverse complement strand
GGGAAGACAGGGATTAAACTTACACCTGATGATGTCGTAACACAAGTTCTTATAACAACAAATCATACAAGACTTATTCTTTTTACAAAAAATGGGAAGGCGTACAATATAAGCGCATATGAGATACCAGAATGTAGTCGTACATCACGGGGTAGGTCAATGAATAATCTGCTTGGCTTATCTGAGGACGACAGGGTTATAAACACAGTACCCATAAGCACTGACATCAGGGCTGTCCTGATTGCAACCAAGATGGGGATAGTAAAGAAGATAGCCATAGATAAACTTAAGAAGATAAGGAGAAACGGTGTTACGGTCATAAAGTTGAGAAAGGGTGATGTCACGATAGGCGTTGAGGGGGTCTCGAAAGGTAAGGAGGTCGTACTTGTCACAAGGATGGGTAAGGCTTCCAGAGTCAATGAGTCAGGGGTAAGGTTGATGGGCAGAGCAGCCCAGGGTGTTATTGGAATGAGGTTGGCAAAGGGTGATTATATCGTGGCACTGGTGTCTCCCAACAAGAAGAAGCACCACTTCACGGTCACAGAGGATGGCTATGGTAAGAAGGTCAAGGTACAGGATATAAGAAAAACCCACCGTGGAAGCAAGGGGGTTATTCTGGCAAAAGGGATTATTGCTGACGTGGTTCCGGTTGATAAGGACACAGAGGTAATATGCGTAACCAAAAGAGGACAGGTGATCAGGATAAGACTCAAAAGGGTCAGGATAATGGGTAGAGCAGCAAAGGGGGTTAGAATCATTTCACTAAAGAAGGATGATAAGGTCGTTACTGTGGATAGGTGTTGATAGATATACTTTTCCAATCCATATAGATTTCTAACACAGGCAATCTGATTGCCTGCTTCTTTATTAGATTTGTTCTGAAAATTCTTAAGACTCCTATTTCTTTTTAGTCAACATCAAACCTCTATTCTTAATCGAGGGTTTCTATAGTCTAAGCGGGGTATAGTCTATGTTACACGTGCCATTTTTGGGATGGGCTGGCTTTCTATTTGCGGTTGTTGTATTGCTTCTGGTCGCGAGAAAGAGTCTGCCCATTGCCATGTTCGCAGGTGCAATAACCCTGGGAATTTTCACCTTGACGCCAATTCAGCTACTGAGAGAGATCTTTTTGACAATCACCGATCTCTCTATAGTACTTTTGGCTGTTGCAATGGGTATAATTCCAATGATAGGCTACGTGATGAAAGAGAGTGGAGAGATCGACAGCATAGTAAATAATTTCAGGGTTGGCAAGAAATCCTTCCTTGCAATAACCCCCGCATTACTCGGTATGTTACCTGTTCCCGGCGGAGCAGTCCTTTCCGCCCCTCTTGTGGAGAAGGCTGGGGCAGGTGTAGATGACAGAACAAAGGTCTCCATAAATGTATGGTTCAGACATCTCTTTATACTAATATATCCACTATCACCCGCCCTTATAGCTTCTACGAAGATTGTGGGTTTGAACGTCTACGATGCCATACCCTGGCTCATGCCATGGTTTGTCCTCTCTGCTCTGGTGGGATATCTTTTTTTTCTCATGAAGATTAGGGGAAGAATCGACTACGCCACCCCTTTCTCTTTGAAAAATCTACTTATACCTCTATGTGTAATTATAAGTGCGCCAATCATAGATTTTCTCCTTAGAAGCATCTTTAACTTCCCTATAGAGGAGACAGCCACATTAATAGCTGTATTGGTTGCGCTGTCCCTTTCTATGTTTTTCAGCCCAATAAGGATAGACATAAAGAAGGCATTCCTTGGTTCCAGACCATGGAACTTCGCGTTCATCATTCTGGGGATGTTTACATTCCTAAATGTCTTTATAGCATCGGATACAGCAAGTAAGGTTGCTTCACTTCCACTGTCCGACCAATTGCTCTGTGTGCTTGCAGGGTTTTTGCTCGGCTTCATTACTGGGAGAATTCAGTTACCCGCCTCCATCATATTGCCTATCTATCTTGCCCTCTATGGTTCGATGTCACCAATTGTCTTCTCTATAACATATTTCAGTATATTCCTGGGATACATTATATCTCCTACCCACCCCTGTATCGTAGTAACCCTTCAGTATTTTAATACAGACATAAAGGAATTCTATAGACGCAGTATCATTCCAGCCGCCATAGTCTTTCTTTTCGTTCTGATATTATCTTTCTTCTTTATCTAACCCTCGAAATTTGTCAAAAAAATTTTTAACCTTTTTCCGCCGCAGGCCCCTAAGATGTAATACTAACAGAGCATAACAGCAGCACCTCATAGATCAGCAACTAAAAAAATTTCTTGACAACGAGACCTTATTGTGATATAATAATCATTACTCCAACTATGGCATCCTTGTAAAGTCTTATCTAATAATAGAAAGATAGACGGTTCCAGACGTAATATGAAGGATGCCACGCCTGCGGTTGGTTTGTGATCAGATATTTGGCAATAAAAAGAAATTCGCGGAGGGCTGTATGAAGAGATTCTTGACATTCTGTTTGCTATTTCTGATCGGATGTGCAAGTACCTACGAAGTCAGAGAGACAGAAGGAATCACATATGCAGAGACCGATGAGATTAAGGGTCCCAAGAGAAAGGTCGCGGTTGTTGATTTTGAGAATAAGACGAGATACGGGGCAAGGAGGCTCGGTGATGCAGTGTCCGACATTTTGATAACGGAGCTTGGCAAGTCTAACAGATTTATTCTTGTGGAGAGAGAAAAATTTGACAGATTAATAGAAGAGCAGGAGCTTGAGAGAAGCGAGTATTTCGCACCCGATCAGCAGGCAGAAGTGGGCAGGATGCTCGGCTTGAACGCTATAGTAACGGGAAGTATTTCACAATTTGGGGTACATACAGAGGGCTCAAACTGTATTCTCTGGAGCACGAAAAGACAGGTGGCATCAGCTACTGTTGACGTTCGGATAGTTGATGTCGAGACAGGACAGATATCCTTTACCGAGACAGGCAGCGGTGAGGCTGAAAGAGCATATTCACAAGTCCTGGGTATAGGTACTACCGGTGGCTATGACGAGATCCTTGAGCAACAGGCACTCAGACAGGCAATTGTGAAATTTGTGAAGGATCTTGGGAAGCAGCTTGCAAAGATTACGTGGTACTGCAGGGTGGCAGAATTTGATGGAGAGATAGTGTATCTTGATGCTGGACAGAGATCAAATCTGCCCCTTGGAACGGTGCTTTTGGTGAGGAGACCCGGCCAGGAGATAAGAAGCCCCGAGACTGGAATGGTAATTGGTTACACGCAGCAGAAGGTTGGTGAGATAGAGGTTACAGGTTATTTTGGTGAAGACGGGAGTTTCGCAAGAGTAATGAGTGGAGAATCACCAGAGGCCGGTGACTACGCAGTACTCATAGAAGAGTAGTCGTATGAACATTTACTCTTACCTTCTGCACATAAGAGAAGAAAAGGGTGCAGGCTTCTTCTTGCTGATTGATCCCGACAAGAGGAAGTCGGGAGAGTTAAAAAAGATAGTTCCTCAGATAGAAGGAGGTTTTGCAGACGCCATCTTGGTAGGTGGTAGTACTTACGGTGGAGAGAATCTTGATGGCTATATA
>CAZRTU010000234.1:0-3577 GCA_964603075.1 uncultured bacterium | reverse complement strand
CCCATTTCAACCCTATATCTGGTTTTATTAATCCCCTGTCGTAGCACTCCATTGCGAATCCTGCGCAATTTCCCGCAGATATTGCATCAACACCTAAATCATTACATAGTATCTGGGCATAGGTTACCCATTCGTAGGAATCTATCAGGCAGTTGGGTCCGAAGAGAGCTACAGGTTCATACTCCGGAGCCTCCAGCTTTCTACCTTTGTATTCACCGGTCTTTAGAATGCTCAATTTTGTACAGGCTATTGGGCATGCATAACAGGTTGAAGTCCCAGCCCAGATGTCCTTCTCCCATAGTTTCTCAGGTACAAGATTCATGATCTGCGGCCACTCTATTCCACTGTAGTTTTTAATCGGTAGAACACCACCATCGATTCCTTCCCATATACATGTCAGTGTGCCTAAAATATGTCTCTTAATACGATTTGGATGTGCACGTAGCATCTTATTTAATTTTCTCGTATATTCCTTATACTCCTCGGGATGGGCATAGGTCGGTCTCTTATCACCAGGTTCGACAACGATTGCCTTCAATTTTTTGGAACCCAGGACAGCACCTGGGCCACATCTACCTGCCTGACGCCCCAGGTCAAAAGATATGCAAGCGAATTTGACTAGCTTTTCACCTGCAGGCCCTATTACACCGCAGCTTGATTTTGGATACTCTTTCTTCAGCATATCATCGACCTCAAATATCCTTTTTCCCCAGAGGTCAGAGGCATCCAGTATTTCACAGGATTCATCTTTGATATGTAGGTATACGGGTTCCTCTGATGCCCCTTTGATTATTATACCGTCGAGACCAGCAGTCTTTAATTTCTGCCCGAAATAACCACCGACATGGCCGTCTGTGAATATACCTGTTTCGGGTGATTTTGTGACAACAGAGAATCTACCTGACGATGGTGCAGGTGTTCCAGTGAGCGGTCCAGCCATGATGATAAGGAGGTTGTCCGGGTCAAGAGGGGGCGTCTTGGGAGGTACTCTATCGTATAATATTTTCGCGCCATATCCCTTGCCACCTATGAAAAGTCTCACCAGTTCATGGTCTATTCCGGTTGTATTTGTTTTCCTGTTTGTTAGATCGACTTCCAATAATTTGCCCATGTACCCACCTAACATATACACCTCCAATAGAAAAATTGGTTATCAAACTCCAGGATTGATTTATAAGAACCTGACGAAAGCCCAGAGCATGCAGATGATTCCAATTTCTAAGCCGTAAGCCAGTCTTTTTCTCTTTCCGGATGCCTTTTTTAGGATTTTGCCTATATTGTAACCCAGGAGAGTGGTTATAGAGGCACCGAGGGCAGACATACTGCCATTTATCCCGATATATCTTATTACCTTGGGAAATCCTTCCGCAGTCCAGTAATGATACCTGAAGACATAGGTTATTGAGAGGGCAAAAATGGCGTAGCCAAACCAGGTTCCCAGTGCACCGGAAAGCCATAAGGGTTTTTCCTTTCTTATCATCCTCGCCACAATATCGAATCCCAACCCAAGGGAAAATATGGCTAAGAGGTGACAGTAGTGAGGCCCTGCGTTGGCAAATCTAAATAGACATGCAGTTGCGGCAACAAGGGTAAAAGACCCCGGTTTAGAGATAAAGACGTAGGATATGCCGAGAATCGCAAAGGCTGTTATAGAAATTATGACGTCGGAATAGGGTACATTTGCACCATAAAGAGCGCCCCCACCAGAAACCTCAAGCAGACCCCATATAGAACCAAAAAGCAATATGGCAATTAACTCTCGTTTTGACATTCACACCTCCATGCTTAGGTCTACTTTTTTTATCCTTTCATCGTCTCGTTTCAAAGCAGATATAAATCCAAGCAGTGAGTTTTTCAGCGCCTTTTTTACAAAAGGGTTTAATGGAATATCTCTATCGTTGAGACAGAGTTTTATGGATTTTTCCCTGTATTGAGTGAATCCCTCAATGAAGTCAGCTATAGCCACGGTATCATCCGGATGAAAGATCTTTTTCTCCGAAACTAATGGGATATCACTTATTAAAGCCACAGAGTCATCTATTTTGGGTGTTTCACCTATGCCTCTCCTTAAGAGTTCAATCTTCTTAAGACCCTTGCTACTCTTGAATCCTTCAACGAACACAAGATCGCATCCGGAAAGATATTTAGTTGCAAGTTCTCGGGGATCATCTTTCTCTGGTTCTGCCTTGATCATCCCAGTCTTGTTCCTGCTGCTTAGAATCACTCCATGTGCACCATTCTCTATAAATTTGTGAGAATCCTTTTCGGATTTATCAAGTGTAAATCCACAAGGACAGTGTTTGATACAGCCTACCTTGTATTCCCTTTTATTTAGTTCGCCAATGAGCGAACATATAAGCCTGGTTTTTCCTGTATCTGAAGAACCTACAATGCTTACTATAATCATCTGAAATTTTATTTTTCAAGAGTTCTGTGAATGCTGATAAGATCATTCAGAAGCGAAAACCCTGTCTCAATTCGCCCTGCACCAGGCCCGGAGATGGTTACAGAACCAAGTGTATCTGTGGTGAATACGAGGGCATTGTTAACCCCTGTTATGTGAAACAGGCTGTCGCTTTCAGGTACCTTTTCGGGCGTTACCCTTGCCTTAACCTTGCCATTCTCTTTCCATGCCCTGGCTACGAGCTTGTAACGCTTGCCCTCGTTCTTTGCCTGTTGAATATCGGATTGAGAGATGCCTGTTATACCTCTTCTCTCAACGTCCGCGACCTTTATATCTGCACCCATTACCACATTTGATAAAATTACTATTTTAGCGAGTGCATCCCACCCTTCGACATCGGCATCGGGCTTAGCCTCGGCATAACCCAGACGCTGAGCTTCCTTCAGGACTTCTACATATTCTCTACCTTCGTCCATCTTGGTAAGAATATAATTTGTTGTGCCGTTGGCTATCCCCCTTATCTCAGTGATTTCTGCGCCAGCAAGGGTGAGAAGGCTCAAATTTATTGCAGGGGTGCCGCTTAAGACCGTTCCCTCGAATTTTAAAAGGCAGTTATTTTCCTTTGAGAGTTTGTCGAGTTCTCTATAGTGAAGGGCTATAGGACCTTTATTGGTAGTTATTACATGTTTTCGTTCCTTTAAGGCAGTCTTTATAAATGTAGTCCCCGGATCCCCAGTATCCAGGTTGGTTGGTGTTATCTCGGCTATTATATCGGCTTCTGATTCCTTGATGGTTTTCATGCTGTCCCAGCCCCTCACACCGTGTTTGTATGCATTGATATTCCCATCCTTCTTGACAAGGGACATTATCTGGTGTAGATCGAGACCACCCTCATCGAATACGCTGCCCTTGACCGGGTCTGATATTGCCACGACCTGATACCTGAGACCGTATAAGGAGTCTAAGTAATCCTTTTTATCTGCCAGGAGTTCTGCAAATCCCTGACCAACTGTACCAAGTCCTATAATAGCAAGACGATAACTCATCACACCCCCTTATATTTTGGTTATTCCGATGTTGCTTGATTTAGTCTTGATTAATTTTTCCCCTATACCCTTAAGTTCACGTGAGAATACTTCGGCTATCTCGTCTCATTTATTGTATTCACAGATT
>CAZRTU010000233.1:0-3594 GCA_964603075.1 uncultured bacterium | reverse complement strand
TCCTCCAGACATATAATCAACTTTTGCAAATACAGTATCTTTTCCATTGTAGATGCTTATTCCCAAATCAGCGGTACCAGTCAGGTGATCAAGTGCAATTCTGTAAAGATTTCCTCCATAAAGCCGAAATTCATGTATATTTACGATGTGACCCCAGTCTAAGGTATCTACACTTGTAGTACAGGAACCGCTTCCATAATAGGGTGCGTCACTTCTATTGATACGGAATCCGCCTGTGCCACCTGAATAACGGGTAACTCCGGCATAATATGTCCCAGAGGTGACATTATAATTTACCAACAGAAAATCAGATCTGTCTGTTCCGTAAATTGATGATTCAAGATAGGTTCCGAACCCGACCTCGCTACCCACATAGTCATTGTGTAGTCTCAAATCATAGTCATTCCCACTTGAAGATGGTAATATACCCACAGCGGTCCACCAGCTTCCCGATGAGCTGTTAAAGGAGAAACCATCGCAGTTGGGATATGCCGTTATCCCTGTGTATCTCTCTGGTGGGGGAGAACTGCGGTATATGCTTGTGTCCTGAGCAAGGTATAGGGGGCTCCATACAAATTGGCGGGCGTAGAAATTGTTATTCTCGTTTGATTCATTTATAGAGTTCCCAACATCCACCGAGTCAGATATTGTATGTCGACCACCGCTCACAGTAAATGCACCATAATTTCCATGCCAGAAGCGCTGTCCTGCAGAGACACCTCCCCAGGAAGCACCGCCGGCATAAACACCATCTATGTAGAAATGATGAAAAAATCCACCAGAACTTGCATTACCCTGGTTTTTACCCTGCATATTGAGATAGGTTGAAGAGGAGTTGCCAGGTAAGGTGCTCGGGAGAACGCAGGTGCTTGAAGTCGCCCCTGTAGAACTGCGGGGAACTACTGAGTAGGTCCATCCTGCAGGTTTGTAGTGTACAAGGTCCGGTGTAGCCTGTATGATGAAATTCCCCCAGCTCCCATCTCCACCCCAGAGGACTCTGTCTTTGCTGGAATTAAGCTTTAATCGTATGCGCCCTTCGTTTGTAGATAGGGTCTGTGGAACATTCCATAGATATGAACCGTCATTTGATGTGCCTGTCGTAATCGTAGACCAGTTATGCCCGCCATCAGTGGAGTACTCAATCCTGACAGATCCACCAGCGCCGCCATCGTAGGACCATATAATGGTATAGGACTCACCCGCCCTCAATATCTCACCATTGCCGTTGTGATTGTAACCGGGGTCGCCATTGGGTGATGCAAGTTTTATCGTCCAGCCAGAGGCTCCACCTGGAATAAACGGTCCGACCAAATCTATAGATGTATAATATACAGTATTCCAAGTCGCTCCTTCAGTGCTATGTCGGATAGCATAGTGATTATCGGTATACCCCATACCGGCATTGGAGTGCCCAGGTGTACCCAGATGTACTGGTATACCGTTATCAATGCACGAGGTTAATGTATCCCAGTACTGGTTTGCTGTCCCATAATAATTGTGGTACGAGAAATTATACCCGTTGAGTGTATTGGTTACATAGGTACAACCATTGGTCCATCCCGTCTCACCAGTACTGCCGTTCGTGGTATCCGTATTCATTGCATAGGCAAATTCTCTCTGGATATTCGAAACATTATAGTCTGTCTCTACCTGGACCATATCCCAGCGTTCAACATGGTAATCTACCAGTTTTGAGTAATTACTTGCTGTATAGAAACCATAGTTATCCCAATATCCAGCAAGCATTGCATAGGTTGTGGGTGTGCATCCGTAACTCCAGTCGTTGTAGGGCATCTGTTCATACATGGGTATAAAATGATTGGCGCGCGGTGATAGGACCTCATTCCCCTTCTCATATTTGCCCCAAAGCTGTCCAAAATCCCGAGGAGATGGACCCAAAAGAGGGTTCCATTCTTCGAGGTTTCTTATCTCTCCATTAAACTCTCTTAAAGACAATGTCTTAGGTGGAGGAAAGAGCCTTATGCAGACCGTGTCACGACTATTTGTGTATACGTACCATTCAGCCTCTGGTGCCAGGTAATAGATCTTTATCAATTCAGGGGAAGATACCTCAAGCGCCTCCCGGGCACGCTCTTCTAATTCTACTCCATAGGCAAACTCAGGAGAAAGGGATTTGCTGTATTCAATAATAGGAGGAACGGAGTATCGTGCCCCGACAACCATATGTGCATACTCATCAACTCCCCACCGCTTTTTCTTGTCATTGTCTTTCCGAGCCCTCTCCGAGGATTGGAGTACTTCTTCTTTCGGAGGAAACAAACGCCCAATGGAAAAATTGAATACATAGGCGACAATTTCCTCGTCTCGTCCATAATAGGGGATGACTTCTGTCTGGTTTACATCTCCCCATAGGGACGTGGCATTGGTCTTGGCAATCTTTTCAATCGTTTCTAAGGGTACCAGACCCTCTTCTGCTAAAAGCTGGACTGAGGAAGATGCAATAGCCAATATTATAAGATAGATTAATATCGATTTCATCTTCCACCTCCCTTGTCGTTAGACCCAGAGTTGTCTTCATCTTCTACTTCCTCTTCTAACATTTCCGTTCGTTCTTCGGGCACGGGGGTTATTTTGACTGGAGCGGATTTCTTCTCTTTCTCGATGTAGTCTGGAGGTGGAGGGGGTAATCCACCATCTTCCACTTTCTTTTCTCTCGTCTCAATATCCGCTTTTCTCTCTTCTGTGTTGCCCGCTAAAGGAGGTTTATAAATACCCATTAGATTATCAATAGCCGTTGTTATTTTCTCTATTAAGTCTTCGTCTTTTGTCTCTCTTGCCTTTTCAAGATGTATATTGAGTATTTTAATCTCCGTGTTGATCTTTATGGTCTCGATCTCTTTCTGCAGCTGGTTTTCTTTATTCTCATAATCGAATTCGTCCATCTGTTCCAATACAGCAATCTTCTCGTCTGCCTCCATTCTTAATCTAACGATTGGATCCGAAGTATCCATATGGTAAGTTGCTGACCCCATTTCTGGTATTGTTGGATTCGTTTCAAGACTTATATCAGATTCCCTCACAGGCTCCATTGGTTTATCGCTTTTTTCTCCTGCACCAAGTGGGCTTAAAATAACGAGGGAAATTATCCCGAATACAAAATACAGCGGCTTCATTGTGACCTCCCTGTTCATGTTCTATATTTTACGAATTTAACCACAGACCTGCCTGTCGGCAGATAGGCAGGCGTCAGGCAGGGTTTGCCCTACAGTAACACCAAAAAATCCAGCCTTGCGATAAATCATCTTCAACCACAGAGCACGCAGAGAGCTCAGAGCATATTTAATTTTACAGGTGTGGTTTGTCATATTCTTTCATATTCTATTTGACATTGCCTATATTTTCGCGGCCTAAAATGAGATTACTGACTTCTCTAATTACATTATAATGAAAAAAGACCCAAAAGTCAAGGGAAAAAATATATAATTGATTTAGTTTCTAAAACTATAAAATACAAAAGGGATTATAATTCTTCGCGAATTCCACGATTTGGGAATAGATAAAATATTTATTCTGGTTTGAGATAATCTGATTTTTGATGGATAAAAAGAGGGGAAAATAAAGATGCCGTAAAGG
>CAZRTU010000232.1:0-3625 GCA_964603075.1 uncultured bacterium | reverse complement strand
GCTTATAAAACAAAGATACTGCGTAACACCCTGACACTAAAAGGGCTAGACATAGCTGACACTGTTTTCTGCCATTAGGAATTGCCCCAGTTTGCCATTTGAACCTGTATTCACCTAAAAATTCTCACAATTGCTGCAATTTCGTATAACTACTTATATCTAAACCTGGTCCGCCTGCCGTACCCACCTACAGGTAGAAACGCACATCTCTATATGTTTGAATACGCGGGAGAATTATTCGCCTGATTTTTATTTATACATCCTCGTCAGAAAGAATATCCAACCAAAAATGAAATTACTCCATTCTTTATATCTCTTTCATGCTCGTCAAACGTGGGTAATCCAAGAGTATACCGGACGTCAAAGGTGATTTTTGATGTGGGAAGACCAAAATCAGCACCCCCACCCAAGACTAATCCGAGTTCGATATCTTTGACGTCGTCTTTAATATCTGCTTCTGGAGATGTAAACCCATCGAGTTCAGCCCTTACTTTAGCTACTATGTTATACCCTATGAAGGGACCAACAAACAGGTGGGGTTTCACAGTCCCCTGGGTTGGCAATGATAGTTTGACCAGCAACGGGATTTCCAGATAGTCAAGGCTTTGTATCCATTTTATTGTCGTGTCATTTTCTTCCCATTCCCATATTATTCCTTTCTGAGTGTATAGAACCTCTGGCTGAAGTGCAACCACTTCGGTTACGCTTAAGGTAATAAAAACTCCGGCACAGAGACCCATTTTAAAGCGTAAATCTGCACCTCCGCCCATTCCCTCCACATCTTCGCCATAAGGTTTAGCCATGTTTAAACCGACTTTCACTCCTTTTCCCGTTAGTGCCTGTGCACAAACAGAACCAGAAAGCAGGGCGGACATCCCAAGGAGAACAGGTATTATGATGATATAACGTTTCATTTCAACCCTCCTTATATAATATGTTCAGTAATTTGCAAGCCGTATCTATGATTCCTTTTTATGACTTGCTTGCGAAAGAAATCTATAATTATTCTTTTCACCTTCCAACAGCATTAAGATATAAAAAACATTACTAATATTATTATAATGAAAACCCGCCTATTTGTCAAGTGAAAATTTGAATCTTATCGACACTACGACTCTAAGACTATAAGTATGTGCTTACTGCATAGTGCGTAGTACTTAGTCCATAGTATCATTAGCAAACCCAACAAAATGGGTAAATCGAGTAAATTCATCCTGCCTGCCGTGTAACGATAGTTTACATGGTGGAAGCGAAGCTGTTCCATCGGGACCCAACAAACTGAAATCCCTATCTCGCCATCGACATTTTACGTACCTTGACCAAGTCTCCTGCTTTTAGTTCGTAAAAGTATATACCTGATGGAACCTTCCTACCAGTTTTATCTCTGCCATCCCAGACCTTCTCATATGAACCCGATTCCTCTACACCATCTACCAGCCGCGTGACCACTCTGCCCATCAGGTCGTAGATGGAAAGACTCACATGACACCTTTCGGGAATCTGATAGTAGATAATTGTATAAGGGGTGAAAGGATTTGGATAGTTTATCGACAACAAATCATACTGATCAGTCTCAGACAGGGAATAAGCTCCACTATTTTCTGGAGATGTAATATAACTCCAGGCACCACCTGTTCGTATAGAGTAATCCGAAACACTATTGTTTGTTATTCTGAGAGCCAGGTGCTGTCCCTCTAGTACGGTGAAGGAAGTCAGGTCGGTCTGATATGTGAATACTGTTGCACTTCCATCTCCGACAAGTGTGGCCTCGGGTCCTCCAACGTTAAAAGAATAGCCATCCCAGATACCTATCTCAATTGTGAAGGTATGCCCGCTCGTCGGTGATGATGTGAACACCACCTGCCCAGTCCAGCTATCATCACCCGAGAATTCAATATCTATCGGTGTTGGATGGTCGGCAATCCAGATATGCGAGGCGTCTCTACCACTTATGGTCACACTTCCTCCAGGTTGCGTATTATCATCCCTGTACATAGTATCACCACTCGCAAGACCCCATGCCTGCAAGGAGTAGTGACTGGAGGTCTGAATCAGGGGAAAATTGTCGTTAGCACCGCCAGTTGTATAGGGAATGTCGCTATCTCCAATTCCATCACCATCTGTATCGCTTCCAGCATAGTCTTGATAGTAATTGCCCATATGGTTTTTGTAGCTCGTTCCTTCATAGATGTAGCATAGTGGAACGGGGGAGCTCCAACTATCTGTGGTTGAGTCTGAGTAAATATTGTAATCCTCGTTGTTGAAATTGTTGAGATAGATTTCATTATTCTCACTCAAACCCCACCTCTCGAGATAAAGGTTATTGCCTGGATTCGAGTTGCAAGTGTTGCCCACAATTATGTTGTTGTTCGAACCACTTTCTCCGTAGCCCCCTAAGTAGATGGCAATATCGTCATTCGTGTTAAAGGTGTTGCCTGAAAGGAGATTATTATTGCAACCGTCCAGCCAGATTCCCTCACCATTGCCGTTAAAGGTGTTGCCTGAAAAAGTATTGTAGTCCGAACCAGATAGCCAGATACCCTCGTAGTTGTTGTTGCAGGTATTGCCAGAAATGGTATTGTCGTCTGAACGATCCATGACAATGCCATAGGTGCCGCAGTAGCTGCTAT
The DNA here is from genome assembly GCA_964603075.1 of uncultured bacterium. Taxonomy (GTDB): domain Bacteria; phylum Hydrothermota; class UBA3073; order UBA3073; family UBA3073; genus JAGMCL01. Next base: position 995 of record CAZRTU010000232.1, on the reverse strand, counting down.
AGTCAAAGGTATTGTCAGAGATGGTGTTGTTATTCGAGAGTGATAGGTAGATGCCGTAGTAGTTCTTGTGGTCAGGGTCCCATCCGCAGCGGTTGTTTACGATGGTGCAGTGGCTAGCACCGCTTCCAAGATATATCCCTGCACAGTCACCAACCGCACCGTAAACACTAAAATCGCGTATGGTCACATTGCTGGCAGTTACCTCAAAGACATGGTCACTTGAATCTGATGCCTGAACGATGGTGTTAAGGTAACCATTCTGGGACTGAATGGTAAGTTGCTTATTAACACCCACATTCTCGGTGTAGGTGCCGTCATGAACGATAATAGTGTCACCAGAGCTGGCTGCGTCAACGGCGCCCGAAATGGTGGAATAAGTCTGTCCAGAGCCCACATGAAGCGTGGCGGTGACTGCTGTCGTGGGAAAGGCAAACAAGACAATAGCTATGCTTAGCCCCAGGACCGATAACGCTCTTCTCGGTTTCATGATACCCTCCTTTCTCAATTCTTTCAATGTTTTCGACTGGGTTTGACCCAACCACAACTCTCTTTTTTAGGAGTCAGTTCCTTTGTGAGATAAATAAAAGAGTATATAAGCTTAACCATAAAGATTAAAGGGTTGCTTGTGAGTTTGCTATAGACCTTCAGAGAAGGACGCTGGAAATTCAGTACCCTTGGATTTTATAGTCGTTTTATGCTCCGTGGGGATGAGTCTTTAATCCTACAATGGGAATACGTTTCTATTTCATCCTCTCATCTACATTTTATTATTTAACAACAAGATATAAAAAGCATTACTAATATTATTATAATTAAAAAAAATCCCCTTGTCAAGAGAAATCTGGAATTTTATCGACACTAAGACTATGAGTATGTCCTTACTGCATAGTGCGTAGTCCTTACTGGTTAGTCCATAGTATTCTCTTTTTTCTCCCTTTACCCTTTTGTTTTTGATGTACAGTCACTGGTCTCTCCTGCCTGCCGGTAGGTAGGGG
>CAZRTU010000231.1:0-3650 GCA_964603075.1 uncultured bacterium | reverse complement strand
AGTCCATCCTGAAGGAGTTAAAAAAGAGACTTACTAAAATATACGGTGACGAACTTATCGGACTGCTGTTATATGGTTCTTATGCAAGGGGAGAGGCAAGTTCTGATTCTGACATCGATGTTTTTGTCCTGCTAAAAAAAGTAAAAAATCCATTTAAGGAAAGGCAGAAATTTGCCCACATTATATGGGAACTATCTTTGAACAATGATGTGGTCATCTCTGCCCTGCCAGTTGAATATGAACAATTTCAGAATGGGTATCTTCCCATATTTTCCGTGGCAAGAGAAGAAGGGATAATGATATGAAGAAAGAAATAGAAGAGCTTATAAATAAGGGAAAAGAAAATCTGGAAGCTGCAAAACTTCTAAGAGATAAGAAATTCCTCGACATAGCCATTTCAAGATGTTATTACGCCATGCTTTACGCATCAGAGGCTGTTCTACTTACTAAAGACCTTAGGTTCTCAAAGCATCAAGCTGTAATTGCAGCTTTTGGACGACACTTTGCGAAACCCGAGATATTGGATAAGAGATTACACCGTTATTTACTTGATGCTTTTGAGGAACGGCTTGAGAGCGACTATGGTCCTTTTGGAACCATAGAAGAAGAAATGGTTAATGAAAGACTTTTGCAGACCGAGAAGTTTCTGAAAGAAGTAGAGATATTTCTAGGAGGAGAAGAAAATGCCTAAGGCAATGATTATTACTGTGGGCACGGGTCCAAGTGTTGGACATGGAATATGCTTTTCAATAAAACAGCAGAACCCCCAAAAAATAATTTTTCTTTTAACTCATAAAAGCAAGGCAAAAACACTCCCATCTATCCTTCAGGACAGAATAATGGAAGGAAGAGAATATGTGGAAGTTTTATTAACCGACCCATATGATGTAGAGAAAGTAACAGAAGAGTCAAAAGAAATACTCGAATCCATAAAGCATAAACCAGAGGACATGGTCATTGATTACACTTCAGGGACAAAGGCAATGTCCGTTGGTGTTACAATCGCCGGGATTAAAAAGGGAGTAGGCACATTGGTATATATTACCGGCAAAAGGGATGAGAAAGGCATAGTAATATCTGGCACAGAAAGACCCATCCCTTTAGCACCCAATATCATATATACCGAAGATTTATTCTTAAGAGCAGTTGAATTATTCAATGTTTTTCAGTATGATGCCTGTATAGAAACTCTTGATAAAGCAAGGCCACTCCTTGCTGATAAGGAGTTTCAGCAGAAACTATTGACCCTCAGACTATTAGCCGAAGTCTACTCCTATTGGGATAAATTTGACTTACAAGGAGCATTCAAAGTACTTGACAGACTAACAGATAATGAGTTTTTGCCTGTTTGGGGGATAAAATCACAGGTTGAGAAAAACAAAGCTTCCTTACACTTTGAAAAAGACAATCATTTTTGTAAAGAAAGGATAGCTGATTTAATTGAGAATGCAAAACGACGTGGGCTCGAAAAAAAATACGATGATGCTATGGCACGTCTTTACCGGACCATTGAGTATATTGCTCAATACAAAGTTAATGAAAGGGGGCTTTACAAAAGGAATGAAAAAGGCGTACCTCAACCTGATGACCTTAATATTGATAAACTTCCTCCAGAATTGAAGTCAAAATATGAACAATGTCGTGACTGTAAAGATAATAAGGTTAGATTAAGTCTTTATAGTGTCTATGGATTACTCAAAGACTTAAAAGAACCCATAGGCATAGGTTTTGTAGAAGAAATGGGTAGAAAAGACAGCAAGTTTAAGAAATTACTTGGAATACGAAATATCTCCATCCTTGCACATGGATTTAAATCCGTTAAAGAGTCCGAATTTGATGAAATGTTGAATATTACACGGAAGTTGGGGAAATCTGTGATTCAAGATTTAGATTATTACATTGAGAAAGTAAATTTCCCCACAATCAAATTATGACTTTTTTGTTCTTTGACATTCATATATGAACTTATAAAATAAGAGGGTCTTATGGCTACTTTATACCTTACAGAACAGGGCTCTACTCTCCATAAAACATCAAGAAGACTTGTGGTTACAAAAAAGGATGAAGTAATCCTCGAAGTGCCTGAATTTAAAATACAAAGAGTTTTCATCTTCGGAAATGTGCAACTTACAACACAGGTTATCGCTTTCCTGCTCGGGAATGGAATTGAGACCAGTTTCTTCACCATAAAAGGCAGACTGAATGGTAAGCTCTCTCCAATTGAATCTAAGAATGTATTCCTGAGAATTGAGCAATACAAGAAATCCCAGAACCCAGAATTCAGATTAGACCTGGCAAAGATAATCGTAGCACGAAAACTTAAAAACGGCAGAGCACTTCTGCTCAGATATACAAGAAGTCATCCTGAAGTAGAGATAGGTCACTATATTAAGGAGATTGATAGATGTCTCAAGAATTTATCTCGGAAAGAACGAGTTTCAACAGTTATGGGAATTGAGGGACAGGCAGGAGCTGCGTACTTCAAGGCTTTTGGGAAGATGTTTAGAAAAGAACTCCAGTTTGAAAAAAGAACGAGACGTCCACCACAAGACCCTATAAATGCACTTCTTGGTCTTGGCTATACGATGATCACAAATGAAGTTCTCTCTATGGTAAGTGTTATAGGCTTTGACCCTTATATTGGTTTCTTTCATGGAATAAATTATGGAAGACCATCACTGGCACTTGACATAGTGGAAGAATTCAGACATCCAATTGTTGATACACTCACTCTGAATTTGATAAATAACGGTATATTGAAAGATACGGATTTTATGACAGGAGAAGAAGGCGGATATTTCCTTACAGATGAGGCAAGAAAACGATACTTTGTGCATTACGAGAAGAAACTGACAAGTGAATTTATTCTTCACAACACAAATATGAAAGTGACTTACAGGAAGTTATTTGATATTCAGGCACACAAGATTGAGAAGACATTGATGGAGGGTGAGCCTTACAAGCCTTTTATGATGGGCTAAAGACAGAAAGATGTTTATAGTCGCAAGTTATGATATTCCCTCTGACAAAAGGAGACTTAAGATAGCGAATATCTTAAAAGACTACGGAGAAAGAGTTCAATACAGCGTATTTGAATGCATAATAGTTGATGAGATTTTAGGAAAGATGGTCAAGAAACTGTTGAAAGTAATAGACAACGATGAGGATAGTCTTCGCATCTACAAATTATGCAAGGATTGTAAAAGCAAAATAGATGTATATGGTACTGCACATATAACCGAAGATAAAGAAGTTTATATAGTGTAAAATTAAGTGGTGGAGGTTTTCGCTATCTCTTAAGTCCTTGTATCATCATTACTTGTTGACAATAACGTGACTGTAAGGGGCAAAATGATATGTTGGACAAGAAACAAAATTGGTAGGTTTTCACTATTCAGTGTAGAAGTCTATAACATTTATACGCTTACCCCCTCCGTAGTCTGAATCTATGACCCGTTATACAGGGGATTGAAACCTATTAATTATGTAGGTATCCATTGTGATGAGGATGTTATGTCTGAATCTATGACCCGTTATACAGGGGATTGAAACGTCTCTTTCGTAGGTGGAAATTCACCTTCTTGATATGTCTGAATCTATGACCCGTTATACAGGGGATTGAAACTCTCAAGGGTTACGTTTTCGGACAC
>CAZRTU010000230.1:0-3655 GCA_964603075.1 uncultured bacterium | reverse complement strand
CGCTGATAAGGTCGTGTATCATCATGTAGACGATGTAGAGGATCAGAAATTGAGCAAGATTGTTCACAACATAGAAGAATCTTCTAAGGTGATACTGCAGCTTGTAGAGGTCAAATCCTACCTACAAGCCAGAGGAATAACGCATAATATAGACAATTTCTTAAAGGGTTTTAACTCTCAACTCGATACCTCGCTTCTCTACGAAACCATCCCCTGTTATTACGGTTGGCTTTCAGTCAGGGTTGATGTGGATGGCAATGTCTATCCTTGCTGTAGATGTTATCGTTCATTTGGTAATATATACAAGCAGCCCTTTCAAGAGATCTGGTATGGAGACCCCTATATCAAATTCCGAAAAGAGGCATCTAAAATAACCAGGCAAGAGAAACCTATGTCCGATTGTGATTGCTACAGTTGCCCCCATTATAATGCAAACATAAGGTTATATAGAATGTTACATCCTATAAGTGGTCTTAAGATAAATTTAAACAGCATTTACCAGAGGTTTAGAGAAGAAAGGAATTCTTAATGAAGAATCAAAGAACAATCCTTCAGTGACTATTAGATCTCTTCGTGACATTTACAGGAAGTAAATAGAGAATTCTATTAAAATTTCTTTTAGTAAGAAAGGAGATTACCTATGGCTTGGATCAAGAATAAAGAGGCGTTACTTAAAATACCGGAGGTTGTGTTTCGAAACAGGTTCTCCTTTACCTTCGATGATACACCTCTCGTTGCAAAAAAGCTCTCACTTCGAAAGAAATTGAACCTATTCTTATGTGGGTTAGCCAAATTCCTGCGGTGGAATGTCCTCCATAATCTTCCCCCTTTACTTCAGGTCGAGCCTACCAACACATGCAACCTTCGGTGTCCCCTGTGCCCGACAGGAGGAGGTCTCTCGAAAAGAAAGAAAGGCTTCATGTCCTTCGAGACCTTCGAGACAGTGCTTGATGAACTGGAAGAGTCGTTGATCTGCGTCTACTTTATTGGCTGGGGAGAACCCTTTCTAAATAAGGATACGACCTGTATGATTGAGGCATGCACGAAGCGAAACATATGTACACTTGCATCGACCAACGGTCACCCTATTCAAACTCCTGACGATGCCTTGAGGGTCGTGGATGCAGGTCTTAGTGCTCTGATCATAGCCATTGGTGGCAGCACTCAGGAGATCTATGAGGTCTACAGGATGGGAGGCGATGTTGAAAGGGTAAAGAGGTGTGCCACCCTTATCGAAGAAGCAAAGGCAAAACGTGGTGTCGATTTACCGTACACCAATCTCCGAACCGTGGTCACCCAGGTGAACCAGGATGACATACCGAGCCTGGAAAAGCTTGCACACGGGTTAGGTGTCAACATGTTTTCCTGCAAAAGCCTTGGTTGTATTACCTTTACAGAGAATTTCAAGCATTATGAGCCAACCTATGAGAAATTCAGACGTTTTGAATATAGAGATAAAACGAGAATAAGAAGAGGACCTATAATCTGCCCTTTCCCCTTCCGCCAACCACTCTTATTCTGGGACGGGACCGTGGTCGGGTGCGAGTATGACTATAATCTGGAGATTCCCTTTGGTAAGGCGGGAGAGCAGAGATTTACGAAGATATGGAACAGCCAAAACGCAGTAAGGTTTAGGCGGAGCATTAACACTGGCGGGGGTTATCCAGTGTTCTGTAGTCTTTGTCCTTTCAGAGATAGCATAAGAGACGGTTGTGTAATCTCATATACAGAATATCGTCCTCTTGGAGATAGATAAGTAGATACATCAGCCGCGCAAACAGATTGCAGAAAAAACCCTATTAATAGACTGACGGCAGGTTACCAGACCTGCCGTCAAAATTTTCTCAAGATAAGGAATACCGGCGACGGGACTTGAACCCATAACCCCCTGATCCACAGTCAGGTGCTCTAGCCACTTGAGCTACGCCGGCTCACATTACCATACCGCCGTCTATGTTTATAACCTGACCCGTTATATACGACGCGGACTCCGAGACGAGGAATAAAATTAGATTTGCTACGTCCTCAGGCGTCCCGAACCTACCTACAGGGATCGCCTTCAGGTATGTCTCCCTGACGCTCTCAGGCAGTCTCTTCGTCATCTCGGTATCAATAAAGCCAGGGGCAATTGCGTTCACGGTTATACCTCGTGTTGCCACTTCTCTTGCTATGGATTTTGTGAATCCTATAACTCCTGCCTTTGAGGCAGCGTAGTTCGCCTGCCCCTTATTTCCTATTACACCTATGACAGATGAGAGGTTTACTATCCTTCCCCACCTATTCTTTATCATCGAAGGTAGAACCACACGTGTAGTGTTGTATATGCTCTTCAGGTTTATGTCTATAACCGAATCAAAATCCTTCTCGCTCATTCTAAGTAACAGGTTATCCCTTGTGATGCCTGCATTGTTTACGAGGATATCCACTTTCCCGAACTCGCCTACTATCTCTTTCATCTTTCCATCAACCTCTTCGTAATCCGAAACATCTACCTTCATAAATCTGCAATCGATCTCTCTGGCAGTTTCTCCACCACTCTCCTCGTCTATATCCCATACGAAAACCGTGGATTTACTCTGCTTAAGAGAGGAAGCAATGGACATACCTATGCCCTTTGCACCACCGGTTACTAAACTTATCTTACCCTCGAGTTCCACCCTTAGCCTCAACATGGTTTATTCAAGAAATTATCTTCTCTGGTATTATAACATAGGTTTAAGGAAATGTCAATCAAAAAATTGAAAGCCTCATATTCGGAATTCTGGAGCATCCGAGAGAGCCAGGGAGCTTTCCTCATCAGTCAGGTTACCTTCTTCAAATTCAATGCCCCGCCTCCTCAAAACAGATTTATATTTTTCGATAAGTGATTCCCTATCTGCAATGTCCATACTCCCCTGAAGGAGGATAAAGTCTCCCTCTCTCCACTGCGCGTTGCCCATAACCTTTCTGCCCCCAGAAACCAACTCATACCTGCTCGTAGATTGAAGGCAAAGGGGTGACCTGATATCTCCTGTCTTAGCCTTAACCATACCTGCCTCTATTCCCATCTCTCTTAATGTATCAACGAGCATGCTGGAGGATCTCATGTAGGTTTGAAGAATATCGCCTCCGAATAAAGGATCATCTGTTCTACATATTATACTGAATGACAGATCACCCTTATGAATAACCGCTCTTCCTCCAGTAGGTCTTCTCACGAGATAGTATTTAGCATTCATTAGCCCCTTGATCTTCTGTATTCTACCGATGCTCACACAAGGTGGTTCGAACCAGAAGAATCTGATAGTGGGAGGGACGAAGCCCTTCTTGAAATAAGAGAAAATGGCAGTGTCTACTGCCATATTATACGAACCTTCTTTTGCACCTGAAATAATAAGACGATACATACATGATATTCTAATTTTTTAAAAAGTGATATCAGTGTACAGTCTCCAAACTCTTGAATTTTTCCAAAAACTCGCTTGCTGTATTGCTATTTATAAGTTCATTCAAGTGCTCTGTCCTCTCGGTTACTCTCATGAGCTTTGCAAGAACATTTATATAGAGCTTTGTCTCACTTTTGGGAGCAAGTATAAGGAAGATAAGCCTTACTGGTTTTCCATCCAGGGCATCGAACTCGATACCTTCCCGAGAAGTGCCTACAATTACAGTCATG
>CAZRTU010000229.1:802-3666 GCA_964603075.1 uncultured bacterium | reverse complement strand
ACTTGATGCAATACACCAATTGTAATTCTCTTTCCACATTTAGGGCAGATATTGTTATGTCTTATGGCCTCATCCGGTGCTATTCTGACGCCGCATTTTCTGTGACCGTCATAGTGGTACTTTCCCTCTTCGGGGTAAAACTCAATGGTGTAGAGCAGTCTTTTCTTGTCCTTCTTCTTGAGTGTATCCAGGATTTCAAAATAGTCCAGTGTGCAGTCAAAGCAGTTTGCCTCTCTTCCAAGGTTGCGTGGCGAATGTGCATCTGAGTTTGATATGAGGGTAAATCTATCAAGTGTTGACAGGCGCCAGTTCATAGCCGGATCTGAGGATAGTCCTGTCTCAAGTGAGAATATTTCATCGGTATACTCTCCGAAGCATTCTTCTATACTGTCAAAACCGGAAAAGGCTCCGAATAGTGAAAAATGTGGTGTCCATATATGGGCTGGCACTATGAAGGCGTTTTCAGATGAATTATGGATTATCTCAGCCATATCCCTCGAGTCTAGTGAGAGGATAGGTCTTCCATCTGATTTGAGTTTCCCATATTTTGATAGAGCATTTGACACATTCTCTGCATCCTCGAATGATGGCACGAAGATGATATTGTGTATTTTACGGAGCTTACCATTTTTGACATATATATTGCTAACCTCTACCTCGAGGATTAAATAGATATCATCGTATGGGAAGAGTCCGTTTTGATTGGATTTTAATTCTGTTCTTAGATGCTCTCTCCAGAGTGGGTGAGTAAAATCTCCTGTTGCCACAAGGGTAAGTCCTTTTTCTTTTGCAGCCTTTGCTATGGTTGGCAGGACCATCTCTTTTGATGTTGCTCTGGAATACTTAGAATGGATATGTAGATCGGCAAAGAAACGCATATGTTATCTCCCGAATCTCCTTGCAAGTTCTTCAAGGCTCCATTTTATCATTGTTGGTCTTCCATGTGGACAAAAGTATGGATTCTCCGTTGCGAAGAGTTCATCTATAAGCGCATTCATTTCATCGGGGGTTAGTTTGTCACCCTGTCTAATCGTTCCCCTGCAGGCGAGTACCTTGGCTACATCAGAAAATGGTTTAGTGTCTCTGATCTCATAAAGGATCTCCTTGAATTCTTTGTCTGATATGTCTTTGAGAAAGGAAGATGTACTTATAATTCGCACAGTTCTCTCTCCAAATTCTTCCAACTCAAATCCGAATTTGTCGAGGGTATCTTTTATTGCCCTGTAGATCTCATACTCTGTTACTGAGAGGTTGACAATAATAGGAAAGAGGAGTTTCTGCGAAGATGGGTTTTCTTTCATAATCTTTTCGTAAAATATCCTTTCATGGGCAGCATGTTGGTCTATTATGAGGACGCCTGTCTTTGTCTGTGCAAAGATATAAGAATCATGGAGCTGCCAGAATCCGGTTGGCTCCATTTCCCACTCATGCGCCCTTTCCTTTATTCCCATATCCTTACTTATGCCCAACCTCTGCCTGATTGTTTCTAATATAGTTCTGTATATCAGATTCTCATTAGAAAACATGACCTCCTCTTTTCTTGGATGGACATTTACATCTATATCTTTCCTATCTAATGATAGGTTCATGATGAACGAAGGAGATCTCTCAGTAGTAGGTATACCGTAAGCATTCTTTATTGCGCCTCGAATAAGATGGCTCCTTACAGGTCTCTTGTTTATAGATATATATTCTACCCTGCCGCGCTCTTTTAGATGCTCGGGCATTGAGACATAGCCCGATATATTTATAGTGTTTTTTTGTCTATCCAGGTATGCCATTTCTTTGAGGATTTCGTCTCCGTATATACCCTTGATTCTATCTTGGAGATTATTTTTTACAAGCTGGAGAGCAAGAGACTGGTCATGGAAGATTGAGAAAGAAATTGCAGGGTAGACTAGAGCAAGGTCAGTTACAGTTTTTTTAATTTTGTCACCCTCAATATAATCGGACTTCAGGAATTTTCTCCTTGCAGGTACGTTGTAGAAGAGATTTCTCACAGTTACAGTTGTCCCCCGATTGCGGGGTTTAGGGACAAATTCTTCGATATCTCCTCCTCTAATTTTAATATAAATACCCTCAGAGCCTTCCTTTTTTGTGTGTATCTCAAGGATAGAAACTCTTGCTATGCTTGACAGGGCTTCCCCTCTGAATCCAAGTGTGCCAAGGTTTTGAATGTCCTCTATGTTTTTTATCTTGCTTGTAGAGTGAGGTTGGTGAGATAGCCTTGCGTCGTCCTCTGTCATCCCTTCACCATTATCTGCAACAGAGATATAGTTTTTACCCCCCCTTAAATAGGATACAGTTATCTTATCTGAACCCGCATCGATAGAGTTCTCTACGAGTTCTTTAACCACGGATGCTGGTCTTTCGACGACCTCTCCGGCGGCAATCTTCTGTATAGTATCGTCATCAAGTACTATGATCATAGACAGATATTATCTTGGGAATAAAATTAATCCTTTTCTTCTGTTTTTTGTCTATCTGTTTTAGGACTACAAACCAACCTACGAGTAAGCCTAATCCTATAAGACCCGAAATTACATCTCCAAGCAGATGATTAAAGACCAGAAAACCACCGAATAGTAATATTATCGGAATAATGAATACAAGCGACAGAGACGTATAGAAACTTCTACGTGGTATCTCAATTTCTACCTTGTCACCTAATTTTACACCTGACTTGTTTTGAACAGTCAGCACTCTTTTATCGCCACCACTGCAGAATGCCTTTGCAGCACATGACTTGCATCCTTCGCAATTGACTTCTACTAGAGCATTTTGCCCATCTATTTTGACCACAATTCCATCTTCACGCATAACATTATTAATTATACCACAATTTTTATGAAAAATCAAGCGAA
>CAZRTU010000229.1:0-792 GCA_964603075.1 uncultured bacterium | reverse complement strand
AAAAATTGACTCCTTGTCCGTAGTTAAACAAATCTCTACAAAAATAATTTGATAACCTATCTTAGATTTGAGTTACAAATTTTTTACCTTGACAAAGGAAAAAATTTTACTTATAATATACCTCAAGGAATCCTCCTGGATGTCGAGGTTCTTTTCTTGTAGTGAATAAACATAGTGGATATTTGTATGTAGTAACTTGAGGTAAGACATTATGAGAGCTTATTTGGTACAGCATGGAGAGGCGAAATCAAAGGAAGAAGATCCGGACCGTTCACTTACAGATAAGGGAATACGTGAAGTGAACCTGGTCGTTGACATAGTTTCAAGATGCGGCGGAGTGAAGATAAGTCGTATCATCCACAGCCCTAAAACTCGTGCGCAACAAACAGCCTTAATTATATCAGAGACACTAAAACCAGAGGATGGTGTCTATCAGGATGAAAATTTGGAACCCCTTGCCGACCCTTTGATTTGGGCGGAAGAGTTAGACAAGACTGATAGTGATATAATGCTTGTGGGGCATCTCCCTCATCTTGATAGACTTGCCTCCTATCTTTTAGCTGGTGATAGAGAGAAAGGGGTAATCAAATTTAGGATGGGTGGTATGGTTTGTCTCGAGAAGGGGGAGGGGGGAGGCTGGTCACTCGTCTGGTTTTTGGTGCCAGAAGTAGTTCATAGAAGATGAATTAGTTATCGTTAGTTCGTATCACCTGTCTCCCCTACGAGAAGGATAAACCTCACAATGACAATAGATTAACCTGCAAAAGTAAACCTAAAGCCTGCCCCGCCTGC
>CAZRTU010000228.1:0-3677 GCA_964603075.1 uncultured bacterium | reverse complement strand
TAAAACCTCCATTACAATTTATCTACTAATAGCGCCTTGATACATTCAATAGCACTGGCTGCATCATAGGCATAGGCATCAGCTCCTATCTCCCTGGCATATAGTTCTGAGGTAGGCGCACCACCTATAATCACTTTGATTGTATTAGATAGTCCTTTCTCCTTTAAGAGTTCTATAACCCTTTTCATCGCTGGCATCGTTGTAGTAAGCAGTGCTGACATTCCAATGAAATCAGCATTTTCCCTGTCTGCAGTCTCCACAAATTTCTCAGGGGATACATCATTGCCCAGATCTACAACCTCAAAACCTGCTCCTTTAAGCATAATGACGACTAAATTCTTCCCTATATCATGTAGATCACCCTGGACGGTTCCAATGACAACCTTGCCAATCCTGGGAACCCCGGCTTTGATAAGGAGGGGTTTCAACTCGTTCATTCCTGCATACATAGCCTTTGCAGCCAGGAGAACCTCAGGGATGAATATCTCATGTCTCTTGAACTTCTGACCGATTACGTTCATACCGGCGATAAGCCCATCATCGAGTATCTCCTTTGGGGGGATTTTTTGTTTTATCGCCTCTTTTGTAAGTTGTGATACCACCTGAAAATTGCCTGACTGCAAATTTTCTGCTATATGATTTAGAATATCCATTTTAGAATACATCCACTGTTTGTATGAAATAGGTATTGAAAATAAGAAACAATGAATAAATAACAAAACAACCTACCTAACTTATAATTAAGGGGGGAAGTTTTTCCATGCCGTATCGTTTCGCCTCATTCTCCATTAGGCTTGTCAGCTCTTTCTTGACATTATCATCCAAACCCGAAGGTCTATAATCCTCTATCAATCGCTCTACCTCTCTGTGAGCCCTCTGATAGAGACTCAGACTTCCTTCTTCAAGCCATCTTGCTCTATTTGCGCGGTCGATCACTGGACCCGGTATGTATTGTTCTTCCTTTATGTATTTAAGAGTATGCTCTGATATCAAAAGATGACCCTCGCTTAATAGTTCCCGAAACCTCGGCAGGGAAGGAAAGTCCTCCTTTGGCTGGATACCCTTTATCAAACGTAACGCCATTCCGCATATCTCATTGTCCAAAACGAGTTTCTCGAGACTCTGACAGCTCTCAAAATCAAGCATGCCTGGTCCTGATATATTATTTATGCCCGAAAGTGCAGCAAGGGTTGCACCCATGGATGATTCGAGACCAGCCTGGCTATCCAGCTGTTTTGAATCACTGAGCGATATGTATGCCTGTGTTGGTAATCCCAGGTATTTGCCGATCTCGTTGTACGCACAATCGATCATCTGGGTCTCGACTGCTCCCATGGGCGTTGTCTCATAACGCACGTCAAATACAGCTGGAGAACCTCCATAAAGAATTGGAGTCCCTGAGTTAGTTAGCTGACTTATCACGATTCCACTTAGGGTCTCGGCAGTATGCTGTATCAAGGTTCCGACCAGTGTCACAGGAGCCATGAATCCTGCGAGTGGCATGGCTATAAATTCCACAGGAATTGAATGCATCGCACAATCCACTGTATTTTGAGATGTGGCGTCGCTCCACTTAAGGGGGGAGGTCGGGCAGCATGAAAATATGGTTAGCGGTTTTGCCTTTAATTCTTCTTTCGAGCCTCTAGCAGCTATTTGAAAATCCTTCATGACCTTGAACGACTCGATAGTAAAAGCACCCGTAACGACTGGCTTTTCACAGAAAATAAGACTAAGATAAAGGCGGTAACTATCCGAGACCTTCTCTTGGACATCTGCGGGTATAAATGCGGTGCTCTGTGAGGCAATATTCTCAAGTCCACTTACAATCTTTGCGTATCTTATGTAATCCCGTGTGTTCGGTTTACGAATCGATCTTGTCTTATAATCCAGTATATTCAATGCAGCAGAGCCAGGTGTGAAATAGACGTTATTGTCCGAGAAATCATGGGTCTTCCTGCCAGATACATCGTATAGATTAAAAGACTTAGGAGTCGAGCTTAGTGCCCTATCAATTATGTCGTCCGTTAGCTTAACGTGATAGGAGTTTATATCTACCAAAGCCCCGTGGTCCGACAGCATTGAGAGGATATCCTTGTTATGTATTTCGACACCGAGATTGCAAAGAATATCCCTTGCCTCAGTAATAATCTTCTCTATTAGTTCACCCTCAAGGAATCTTACAAGTGGTCTCATAATGATATGGAAGTATTATGATTCATCCTCAGACTCTGTATCCTTCTTCTTTCGTGCCTCCTGGAAACCCTCAATGAGTCCCTGTATTGCGTCCCGGACAATTTCTGCAGTCTTTTTGCTTGTTTCTCTGACTGTGTCAACTACCGCCTCTGCTGCGTCCCTGGCGAATTCCTCGGCCTTGGAACCTGCAGTTTTCGTCCCATCGACTACACCCTCTGCCGCCTTTTTGGTTAACTCTTCTAATCTGACATTCGCCTTCTTAAGACCTTGAGTAGCACCTTCCATTGCCTCCCTGGCAATTTTTTGGACCCTTTCTTTTGTGGGTTCTGTTTTACTAAGTGCCTTTTTTACTGCGTCTCTGGTTATGATGCTAACTTTGTCTATAATATCTTCTCCGGTTTCAATGGCCTTCACAACGGCCTCTCGTACCGTCTCTTTCACTTTACTTTCTTCCTGTCCCATGATATCCTCCTTCTCATGTTTTGCTGTTTTTGCTTCTAAATTTGTTTTTTGATTATAATGCTAAAATGAGACTTTGTCAAGCAAAAACTCTACGAGGAGATAGGTAAAAGCCCTCTTGAGAGTTCTCGAGAGGGCTTTATAAGGGAAAACTATTTGTAAAAGATATTTTGAGGAATCTTACATTTCTTGCTCTCCACTTTGAATCTCGACAATTGATTTATTCGAGTCCTCAGATGTAGATAAATTACCGCGGACAATCTTTAGATCCTCTTCAACGTTATATCTTTTCGCAGTCACCAGTATCTCCGGCATCTGGATGATAGGTATTGAATCTGAGTCTCTCGTTGAAGCGACAGCAACCTCTGGCATCCAACCGAAAAACGGAGCGGAATCAGAACCTCCCCTGTAATATCTGGGTGCAGTAACTACCACTTCAGACATCCAGCCTGCGAATGGTATTCCGTCACTTTCCATATTATAGGGTGCTGGTGAGGTTATCGGAGTAAGCATTATAATGATTCCAATTATACCCGCCATTTCATCCTCCCTCTTATATTTAGATAAATTTCAAATTAATTTCAAGTACCCAACAATTATTACGATTGAAATCTCATAAAGTTTCACAAAAAAGAGGAAATTTCGATAAACTCTAATAGACGAAATTTACTAAACCCAGGAATGATTAAGGTGACTATGGTTTTAGGCTGGATATTAAAGACTCAAGGAAAGGGGTATATGGAAAGATATATTTGTTAGCCTTCATTGAGACAATATCTTACAGCACTCTCTGCATGGATTTTTGATGTATTTAAAAAGGGAATACCAAACTCATCCCTGGTCAGAATTAATGGAAGCTCTGTACAACCAAGGATTACCCCCTGTATATTTTGTCTTTTTACCATCTTATCAATAATGGAGAGAAGGCGGTCTCTTGTTTTTTTTATGATATGCCCAAACAGTAGTTCGGAATTTAGTTTTTTATGTATGTAATTTTGATCGTCCTCATCCGGTACAAATATAGA
>CAZRTU010000227.1:0-3678 GCA_964603075.1 uncultured bacterium | reverse complement strand
GGAAAGAATTATGTTATATCTGATTCTCCTGACGTTCATATTTGTAGCAGCACCAAAAGATGACAGTCTATCTCTGCAGGGGAAAAGCATTGTCTTCGTCATAGCCCAGGATGACTTTAGAGATGAAGAATACCTCATACCGAGAGGAATTTTTGAAGGGCTTGGAGCTGATATCCTCGTTGCATCGGAAGATACCACTATTGCTAAAGGTATGTTGGAACTCGTCCTCAAGCCTGATTTTCGCATAAGCGATATCGCACTTAAGGATTTTGACGTGGTAATACTGGTTGGAGGTAGTGGTTCTGTGATCTTCTGGGTTGATGAGCAGTTACAGGCAAACCTAATAGAGGCTTATGACTCTGGAAGCCTAATAGGTGCTATCTGCCTTGCACCTGGTGCGCTTGCCAGGGCAGGTTTATTAAGTGGAAAGAAGGCGACTGTCTTTCCGAGTCCCGGTGCAAAGAGGCTCTTTGAGGAAGAGGGGGTAATCTATACAGGTAAAGACGTAGAGAGAGATAATAATATAATAACAGCCACCGGACCTGCAGCTGCGGAGGCATTTGCTAATGAGATCGTTTCCGTTATTCTGGAATCAGAGAGTGAGGATTAGCCTTGTCGGTTATACCAATTCATTATGATTGCTGTCGTTCAGAGAGTTAAAGAGGCTGCATGCCACGTAGAAGGCAAATTGATAAGCAAGATTGGAAATGGTCTGCTTATACTACTGGGAATCGCCAAAGAAGATACCGCTGATGATGTCCAAAGGCTTGCAGAGAAGTGTCTCAATTTAAGGTGCTTTACAGATGGAAAGGGTAAAATGAACCTTTCTCTTCTGGATGTTAAAGGTGATTGCCTGGTTATATCGCAGATTACGCTGCTTGCGGATACGGAAAGGGGAAGGAGACCCGATTTTTCAAATGCCTCATCACCAGACATGGCCAGAAGGTTGTATGAAGATTTTATCTCTACTACCAGGCAAAGCGGTATAAAGGTAAGTGGGGGTACTTTCGGTGCATATATGCACATCAGTCTGGTAAATGATGGGCCGGTCACACTCATATTAACGTCGTAGAGATGGGGGTAATATAATCTTATGCTTATCAGCATGACTGGGTATGGGGAAGCAGTAAAGAAGGATGTAAGATGTGAATTGAGATCCCTCAATCATCGGTTTTTCAGGGCATCTATTAGTATACCCTTATTTTTCTCGAGATATGAAAATAAGATTGAGTCCATGCTGAGGGAGAGACTGCAGAGAGGTATGGTCTACTGTAATATAAAAACCACGCTTGCTCCTGAGTCTATAAGTTGTGACAAGGAACTTGCTAAAAGGTACAGGGATGCCCTGGTATCGCTGAAGGAGTCTCTGAATTTGCATGGGCAGATTTCAGTAGACCAGTTGTGTGGATTTACAGGAATTATAAAGATGGAGACTGACGAATCAGAGATCAAAGAATTATGGGAGGTAACAAGTAATGTTATTGTAAAGGCTACAGATAGCCTTATGAGTATGAGAAAAAAGGAGGGTAAGAGGATAGAAAAGATTGCGAAGGAAAGGCTCAGGAGGGTTACCAGGATGCTCCGTGAAATAAAGAAGAGAATACCAGAGAGGTTTGAAAGAGAGAGAAGAAAAATTGAGAGAATTCCGTTTAAAGAGGATGCCGAAGGTCTATACCTTCTTGAGCGAATAAATGTAGAAGAAGAGGTGGGGAGATTGCAGTTTCATCTATCCGGTATGAAAGATATACTAAACGAGTCTACATCACAGGGTAAGAGACTTCTTTTTCTTCTGCAGGAGATCTTGCGAGAGACTAATACAATAGCAAATAAAATCCAGGATGCCCTTATTTCAAGAACTATAGTAGACATGAAGACCGAGATAGAATCCATGAGAGAGGAGATGGAAAATGTATTATGAACCTTTTTTGATAGTCTTGGTTGGGCCGTCTGGAGTGGGGAAGACCTCTATAGCAAGAGGAATTCTGGATAGGCATAGAGATATAAAGTATTCTATCTCAGCCACAACCAGAAAACCAAGGGATGGCGAGAAACATGGCAAAGATTATTATTTTCTGGATGTTCCGACGTTTAGAAAGTGGATAAAGGATGATAAATTCTATGAGTGGGCGCTTGTTTATAACGATTTCTATGGTACTCCCAAAGGACCAGTGGAAGAATCTTTAAGACAAGGTTTTAACGTCATATTTGACCTTGACATACAGGGTGCACTTACTGTGAAGTCTAAGAAAGAAGATTCGGTGGTTATCTTTTTGTTACCTCCATCTATGGAGGAGCTGGAGAGGAGACTGATAGATAGAGGAGATAAACAGGATATTATACACAAAAGAATCGAAGAGGTAAAGAAGGAGATTCGAGAGGCAAAAAGATTCGACTACATAGTACAAAACGAGATATTAAAGGATACGATTGATAAAGTAGGAGCAATAATATCTTCTGAGAAGAGCTCTGCTAAAAGAGCAAAATTGAATGAATTTTTTCAAGAGACTTAAGGCAAGATCTATCTGAATATTGACTCAAGATCCATATGTCAATTTAATATTTTAGGGAAATCCGCCTATAAGGTAATATTAAATATCAAAAATCAAATATAAAATATACAACTTGCCTGACGCCTGTCTGACGCCTGCCTGCCGGTAGGCAGGCTAGGCAAGGCAGTCAGGAATCAAAATTCAAAAATGCTCCGAGTCCTCTGTGGTTAAATTTTGACAATACTGCCTATAATATTAGGAGGGTAAATGAAAGAGAGAGAATATTATTTACCTGTTGAAGATATCTGGAACATAGAAGAAAATAAATACAAGGCAATAGTAGTCGCAATAAAAGAGGCAAAGAGGATATTTCAGATTGGCGCCCAGAGTCCGGAAAAGCCAGTTATAACTGCTTTGAAAAGGTTTGTTGATGGGAAGATCGAATATGAAAAAGGGAAAGAAGAGGAGGAGGAAACTTGAAGATAACACTTGGCATAACGGGCAGTATATCTGCATATAAATCAACATATATTCTTAGAGAGTTTGTAAAAAGAGGAGAGGAAGTATATTGTGTGATGACTTCCGGGGCAAAACATTTCGTCTCTCCTCTGACACTTTCAGTGCTTTCAAGGCATAAAGTATACGATGACCCATTTATCAGAGGTGAATCTGTGTTACACGTAACTCTCGCCAGTAATGACCTTGTTTTAATAGCGCCTGCAACCTACAATATAATCGGGAAAATTTCGGCAGGCATTGCAGATGACCTCTTGACATCGGTGGTTGCAGCGACCAAGAACCCTGTCGTCATAGCCCCGTCTATGAATCCCAATATGTATAATAATAAATTCTTGCAGCAAAATCTGAGGCGATTGAGAGAAATTGGATTTTTTATTATAGAGCCTGAGAAGGGGGAAGTCGCATGTGGAGACGACGGTCTCGGTAGATTGGCAGAGCCTGAAAAGATTGTGGACTACGTATACGGATTAATCAATAGAAAATCAACTCTTATGGGTACAAGAGTTCTCGTAACGACTGGCAGGACGGAGGAGAGGATAGATCCTGTCAGGGTTATAACCAATAGATCATCAGGAAGAATGGGCTACGAGATCGCAAGAGAGGCTGAGACGAGAGGTGCTAAGGTCACCATTATAAGAGGTGCTACAGATATACCAATCACGGAAGGAAT
>CAZRTU010000226.1:0-3678 GCA_964603075.1 uncultured bacterium | reverse complement strand
ATCGTATGTCCAATATTCATATTTGGAGGGACTATAGAGTGATATCTCCCCCAGAATGAGATTTCCAGAGAGGTCGTGTGGTATGTGTGTAGGCTCCGGGTAGATTATTGTATCACAGTACTGGGGTTGGCCAGTATAAGAGTCTATCCACTTCGAGGTAGTAATCTGTGTCATCTTAACGAAAGAGAAGTCACCTATCACATCGTTTATTTCACTGATGCTGGGGTAACTGCTCCTTACACAAATCACTCCGCTACTCATTTCGGATAATTCGATTGCAGTTATAAAGCCGTCTTTATCACAGATGTTTGTGAGGACACCCTGCTCGAATGAATAGACAGTGCTTTCAAACATCTGACCAGGAAGAGTCGGGAATGGGGGATCTAATACAGATTCGATACGGACTATATCTTCGTCGAAATTGAGCTTCTCTTCATTCCCTTCCTCTGTATGGAATATGTAGTTGAACTTCTCTTCTATTGGTTTCAGTATCTCTGAGTAGGGGATCAGTCTATCTCCAAGGGGGAGAAATTCACCCATACCAAGGTTTGAGAATAAAACCTCCAGGACTCTGCTGTAAACGGGATTTTCCGTTAGAAATGTCAATCTTGGAGAGTATTTTGATCCCTCTGGTATGAACTGTCCGATGAATTGCATCAATTCGTTAATGAATACGTTCGTATTGAAATAGTCGAGGTCGCCAGTTGCAGCTACAATATTGCCATAGTCGTCGCCGTCAATATCTAAGGACCTTAGCATGTAGATGAAGCCTTCACCTATATCAAACCAGTCCTCTTCCTCTCCGTCGATTTTTCCAAATCTGGCATACGAGAGAGGACCCACTATGGGGTTTGGTGTCCCTTCCATGATATTATTGATTGTCTCCTGCAGGTTAAGTGTGTCTAATTGATTAAGTCCCACAACGATCTCATTATCTCCATCATCGTCCATATCGGCTATCTCGCAACCTAATGGGATTTCGTACGGATATGTGAACAATTCGTCGTTTAAGGAAAGAAGAGAGAGCGAATAACCATCCCAACCGAAGATAAATACGGCTACAGATACGAGTACAATCTCATCACCTGGATTACCAGTGACAAGCTCTCCCACGTCAACTCCAAGAGGAATAGGGAAACCTATAAGAGAATCCAGCCTCTCAGATGCCATCAGGATGAACGTGGAATCGTCCAGGCTCCATTTCAAGATATTTAATTCCGTTATTGGCATTAGACTTGAGGTGTCAGTTATCTCAACGAATGCAAGGACTTCGGATTCACCGTCTCCATCTATGTCTGCCAACCGAATACTCACGGGAGTTTTTTCACCAAAGTCATAGACTGGTCCACCGTAATAATCGGCATAGGCGCATACTGCGATTGAGGCGACAAGTACAGCCACTATTCCTATCTTCTTCATAATACCTCCCTGTGTTATTTATGGATGATTACACACAAATAGTTATCTCTAAAAGTCTACTGATTAGGTAGTATTATATAGATTTAAAAAAAATTATCGTCTGATTTCCTAAAATTGAAGGAAGCTACTATTTATTATATCTTATTTTTGGCATATTGTCAAGTTTTTTTTGGAAAATATGGACTAAACCGTTTTGGAAAAGTTCTTGACTTTTTGTAGAATCTGTAGTAAAATTGACAAGATACTGGATTGGGAGGAGATGCGAACTTAAATTCGGGTTTACCATTCCCTGACCTCCATTCAGGGGAAATATAGAGAGATGGATAAAAAAATAAATGCGAAGAAACAGATTGCAAAGTTAATCGGAAGGTTTGCAGAAAATATCTTCCAATACAAGAGGTTGGACTATGATGAGGCGAATACCCGTGCCGACTTTATAGACCCCTACTTTCAAAGCCTTGGCTGGGATGTGGCGAACAAACAGGGTTATGCCGAGCAGTATCGTGAGGTTGTAAGAGAGGCAAAGGTTATCATTGCTGGAAAGCATAAGGCACCCGATTACTCCTTCCGTATCGGTGGGATACGAAAGTTCTTCGTGGAGGCAAAAAAACCGTCAGTTCTCGTCAAGTCCGAAATTTCTCCTGCATACCAGTTGAGGAGGTATGCCTATACAGCCAAATTACCCCTCTCAATCCTTACAGACTTTGAGGAATTCTCCGTCTATGACACCAGAATTAAACCCACGCCAAAAGATTCGGCATCCTGTGCCCGCATCTTTTACTGTGGATATAAAGATTATCTCAAAAATTTTGATTTCATATATGATACGTTCTCAAAAGAGGGTATTTTAAGAGGCAGCTTTGACCGATATATAGAGTCAACCAAAAACAAGAGGGGCACATCAGAGGTGGATAAAGAATTCTTGAAACTCATTGATAGATGGAGGGAGAAACTCGCAAAGAATATCGCCCTTCGGAATAAGAGCTTGTCTTTATATGAACTGAACTTTGCCATCCAGAAAATTGTTGATAGAATTATATTCCTGCGTATAACAGAAGACAGACAGATTGAGGACTATGGAAAACTTCAGATTCTCTTGAATGGGAGTAATACGTACAGAAGATTGTCGGAGATATTCCTTCATTCAGATAAAAAATATAATAGTGGTCTATTTGATTTTGAAAAGGATAGGATAACCCCGAGTCTTTCTGTTGATGACAAGGTGATAAAAGAGATTCTAAGATCCGTTTACTATCCAGAATCCCCGTACGAATTCTCCGTTTTGGATGTAGAGATTCTTGGAAACATCTATGAGCAATTTCTGGGCAGGACAATTCGTCTAACTCCAGCTCATCACGTGAAGATCGAGGAGAAGCCAGAGGTTAAAAAGGCTGGTGGCGTGTATTATACTCCCAAATACATCGTCGACTATATTGTCAAAAATACTGTCGGAGAAATTATAAAAGGCAAGACGCCAAAACAGATTGATAAGATAAGGATACTCGATCCCGCCTGTGGCTCAGGTAGCTTCCTTCTCGGTGCCTATCAATATCTCTTGACCCATCATCTGGAGTGGTATACCAAAGATGAGAATTGCAAAAAAGCCTTGAAAAAAGGGCAAGTTATACAGATAGGGAAAGATAGTTTTCAATTGACCATTGCAGAAAAGCAGAGAATTCTTCTCAATAATATATTTGGAGTGGATATAGATACGCAGGCAGTAGAGGTATCCAAACTTTCTCTACTTCTCAAACTTTTGGAAGGAGAGACCGAGGAATCGACTGGACGACTATTCAGATATACTCAGATGAAGCTCTTGCCCGATCTGTCAAACAATATCAAATGTGGCAACTCTCTGATTGGTCCTGATTTTTATGATACACAGCAAACAACTCTTTTTAACGAAGCCGAGATGAGACGAATTAATGCCTTTGACTGGAATGACGATGTGAAAGGGTTTGGGGAGATTATGAAACGAGGTGGGTTCGACTGCGTTATTGGAAATCCGCCGTACGGAGCATTTTTCACTGAGATAGAGAAGAACTATATTAAAAAAAACTTTGAAGCATACAAATACAGATTTGACAGCTATATTTACTTTATTGAGAAAGCTATCTATCTTACTAAGATCGGAGGCTGGGTTAGCTTCATTACACCGGAGCTATGGTTAAAATTAGAAAATTGTGGTCCGCTGCGAGAACTCATATCGAACAATGCAGGATTTGAAAAGCTACGGATATTCGGGGAAAAAGTCTTTTT
>CAZRTU010000225.1:1484-3701 GCA_964603075.1 uncultured bacterium | reverse complement strand
GGTCCTGGGTACGAGTAATGTCAATTTTCACCTATATTGGGATGAGGAACTTGATTCAGAGCAATTGGCGGAAATAGAGGAGATGGTCTTTAGGCGTATCGAGAGAGAACCTCTTCAGTATATAATTGGTGAGTGCGTATTTCTCGATTATGTTTTCTATCTGGAAAGAGGTGTTTTTATTCCAAGGCCTGAGACCGAGTTACTGGTCTTGGAGGCAAGGGATATAATA
Source organism: uncultured bacterium (assembly GCA_964603075.1). Classification (GTDB taxonomy): domain Bacteria; phylum Hydrothermota; class UBA3073; order UBA3073; family UBA3073; genus JAGMCL01. Next base: position 3,472 of record CAZRTU010000225.1, on the reverse strand, counting down.
ACCAATAATCAGGCAGAGGTCGTTTATGATATCGGAACCGGATGTGGGGCTATCGCCTTATCTCTAGCCAAGCTCGTACCAGGATTATTAGTATATGCCTCGGATATTATCGACCTTGGGGTCGCGGATAGGAACAGACATTTGCATGGATTGGAGAATAGAGTTTATCTATTAAGTGGTTCTTTCCTTGAACCTTACGTCGGATTGCCCAAGGCTGACATAGTGGTTTGTAATCCTCCGTATATTCCGAGGGAACAGATTCCCTTTCTTGCACAAGAGATAAGGGATTTTGAGCCGAGAGAGAGCATTGATGGTGGTGAAGATGGCCTGGAATTTATAAGAATCCTTCTGGCTAAAGTCGGTTCCTACCTTATGAATGGGTCTAAAGTTATTTTTGAGATAGGCCACGGAGAGTGGAGGGATGTGAAGAGATTAGCAGAGAGTTATTTTAGCAGTGTTGAGTTGAAATTAGATTATAACCACAAGGAAAGGATCTGCATATGCGGTTCGCACTAATAGCAAACCCCAAAAAACCTATAAGTAAAAGCATGATAGCTCAGGTCTCCTCGTGGCTTAAAGAGAGGGGGATAACTGTCCTTGACGAGAAAGATGCACTGTCAGCGGATATCGTCTTGGCGATGGGGGGCGATGGTACCTTTCTTAAGGCTGCAAGGATTGTCGCAAACAGGGGGATCCCGATTTTGGGTATAAATCTCGGGAGCTTTGGCTTCCTTACCGATATTACATCAGATGGAGTCTTCTCGGCTCTTGAACATGTACTAAGATCTGAATATAAGATCGAGGAGAGAATTACCCTAACTGTAATGATTGCGGATGAGAAATTGTTTGCACTGAACGATGTTGTCATATCGACCGATGAAGTCGGTAGGATGATCGGTTTGATTGTTTCTGTTAATGACGACTATCTATCTGATATCTCATCCGATGGGCTGATTACATCTTCTCCCACGGGAAGCACAGCATATTCTCTGTCTTCGGGTGGTCCTATAGTATATCCACTCTTGGATGCAATTATCCTCACACCTATATGTGCTCATACCCTATCCATGAGACCACTCATTCTACCCTCAGACAGCAAGATAACCATAGTCCCTACCGACGGTAATTCGATAGTGTGCTGTGATGGGCAGATTAAGCTACCAGTGAAAAATGATATTCCATTAGAGATCAAAAAAGGGGAAAATAACGTAAGATTGATAAAAATCGGGACATCCTTCTTCGACATATTAAGAAGGAAACTGGGATGGAACAAGAGGTGATTTTTTTATATACTCAACCCAAAATCTGGAGGTATCATGCGTAGGTTTATACCGATAATAGTAATAGTGGTTCTTGTAGTGGTAATAATACCTGTCATAACAATAATATCCTACTATAATCGATTTGTGACTATGGAGGAGGTTGTACGCAATCAGTGGGCTCAGGTAGAAAGCCAGCTAAAGAGGAGGTATGATCTTATACCAAATCTAGTCGAGACTGCGAAGGGATATATGGAGTTTGAAAAAGAGGTCTTTACAGATATAGCAGAAGCCAGGGCAAAACTCGCTGGTAATTTGCCGCTTGAAGAGCGGATAGAGGGGGAAATGAACCTTGGTACTGCACTGGGAAGGCTCCTTGCCATCGTTGAGAACTATCCTGAATTGAAGGCTAATGAAAATTTCCTGAAACTCATGGACCAGCTTGAGGGAACAGAAAACAGGATAGCAGTTGAGAGAATGAGATACAACGAGAACGTTAGGATATATAACACAACCATAAAGCGTTTCCCTGGCAATGTACTTGCTGCATGGTTTGGTAAGGTTGCCTTGCCATATTTTGAGACTACCGAGGCAGAAGAGGAAGCCCCAAAGGTAGAATTTTAGGCTTGGCTTATGCGGTTAGTTATTATAGGTTCAGATGGACAGTTGGGGTCAGACCTTGCAAGGGCATTTCAAGGGCAAGATCTACTTTTACTCACGAAAGAGGAC
>CAZRTU010000225.1:0-1474 GCA_964603075.1 uncultured bacterium | reverse complement strand
CTGTGATATTGTCGATATAGAGAGATTGAGAGAGATCATGTCTCCAGTATCCCCCGACCTTATCATAAATACAGCTGCCCTTGCGAATGTACCACAGTGTGAGAAAGAGCCCGATAAGGCATTGCTTATAAACTCATTAGGTGCGAGAAATACTGCCCTCGTTGCATCAGAGTTAGATTCTATCCTCCTGTACATCTCAACCGATTATGTGTTTGACGGGAAAAAGAGAAGACCCTATGTAGAAGACGACCATACCGCACCCATTAATACATATGGTATCTCCAAACTGGCAGGAGAATACTATGTAAGATATCTTCTTGACAGGTATTTCATTATAAGGACATCCGGGCTTTACGGTATCCACAGGTGTATATCAAAGGGAATAAATTTTGTTGACAAGATGCTTGGATTTAATGATGGAGACAGTGTAAGGGTGGTTTCTGACGAGGTCTTGACGCCAACCTACACACTACATCTTGCACAGCAGATACACAAACTGGTCAACTCGGGAGATTTCGGCATATATCACGTAACAAATGAAGGGGATTGTACCTGGTTTGAGTTCTCAAAGGCGATCTTTTCTCAGGTTGGAAGAGACGTGAATGTTATCCCTATAAGCTCAGCAGATCTACAGACAGAGGTGAGACGCCCGCAATACTCTGTTTTGGAGAATAGAAATCTAAAGAGACTTGGAATAAATCAAATGCCTAACTGGAGAAAATCGCTCAAGGCATATCTTATTGAGAAGGGCTGCGCACCAGAGTGATTATCTTGTTTTCAGGCCTTTTATGGATTTGATCGAACATCTTACTTTTCATTTATAAAAAGCTATCTAATATCATTTTATATAACTGCTTATTCTAAGTTCAGGGAGGGGTATGCTTTACTTTCTTCTGTTCTTGTTGGGAGTATCCACATCCTACTGGGAGGAGAGAGATTTTTCAGAGTGCGAATTTAGGGGATTGGGTATATCAAGAGATGGTGTGGTAATACTATCTCATGGAGTAGATTCTCTGCTTGAGACCAGCGATATGTATCTTTGGGATATCCTCTACACGTGTGGGGCTTTGTACGTTGCGTCAGGAGATGACGGCAGGGTATATAGAATAAAAGAGGGTGACGGAGAGTTATTCTTCGACAGTGGCGAGGAGAATGTACTTACCCTGGCAGAGCATAACAGTTATATATACGCTGGTACATCTCCTGGAGGAAAGGTTTACAAGATAGACGAAGAGGGCAGGGGAGAGGAGCTATTTGATTCAGACGAGGAATTTATCTGGGATCTGGTTATAAAACCAGATGGTCGTATTATCTTTGGCACAGGTGGGAACGGACTAGTAATCGCTCTTGGTGATGACAGAGTCGATACACTTCTTTATACAGGGAGGAGTAACGCCTCTCTTTTGAAAGAGATAGACGGCGAGGTATTCGTTGGAACAGGAGACGGTGCATTGTTGTTTTTGATAACCCGAGA
>CAZRTU010000224.1:0-3702 GCA_964603075.1 uncultured bacterium | reverse complement strand
GGCTGATTGAAATCCTTAGAGATAAACTTTCCTACTCTTCAAGAGACATATTCATGCTCAGAGAGAGGCATATCGATATCCTGAAGAGGCTGGATAAATACCTGGATGATTCTCTTAACGCAGGTTCATTGGAACTTACAGCAACTGATGTTGAGTCTGCAATCTTAACCCTCGAAGAGTTAACCGGAGAGAGGTCTACTCAAGATATTATTAATTCGATATTTAGTCAATTTTGCATAGGAAAATAATGACAGATACAATCTATTTTATCTCCGATCTCCACCTTGGTAAGGGTCGCGATGAGCGATTGAAGATAAAAAAGCTTTACGCTTTCTTTGATTACATAGTATCTAAGGCATCTGCCCTCTATATTGTTGGAGATTTTTTTGATTTTTATTTTGAGTATAAAACTCAGATACCAAAGAAGTATTACGATGTCTACAGACGCCTATCGAATCTTGTCGAAAAGGGCATAGAGATCCATTATTTTATAGGCAACCACGACTATTGGTTGGGTGACTTCCTGGAGTCCATTGGGCTGAAGATACACAGAACTGCAGAAGAGCTTACCCTACAGGGCAAGAAGGTATTTATTACCCATGGTCATGGCTTGATAACCTTTGATCCTGGCGAAGTGATTTTAAAAAATAAGGTTGCCATAGGACTCTTCTATCTAATCCATCCCGATATTGCATACAGAATTGCCTCATGTATTTCAAGTCTATCCAGAGCAAATTCGCAGAGAAAAGATATCAGATGGAAGAAATTATTCTCTTATGCAAGAAATATCCTGAGAAATGACGCAGATGCAGTAGTGATGGGTCATATACATATCCCCATACATAAGAATTTAGATGGCAAGGATTTCATTCTAATCGGTGATTGGATAGAGCATTTTACATACGCAGAGATGCAGGGAGGGAGATTTTGTTTAAAAAAGTTCACTTGAGTGTTTTTCCTCCCTTATTGGCATTGGCTTGGTGTTAGCAACTTTTTTCTTGACTTTTAGATGTAGCTATGTTATAATAACAAAGACTAAATCTTACTATGAGGGGTTTTAAGAATAGATTCTTTTTGGGGCTTGCAGTAGTTATACCTATAGTCATAACCGTCGGGGTCGTATGGTTCCTTACTGTTCGTATTGGCGGTTTTTTATATCGTTCGTTTTCAAGGATCCCACAACTTGCCGAATTCCCAAGCTACATAACGGCTTTTATAGGATTACTCGTAGTAGTATTATTTATCTATATATGTGGACTGCTTGCCAATTCATTGATTGGAAGGCAGCTATTGAGACTCATAGAATGGTTCTTGCAGAAGGTTCCTCTAATAAGGGGATTATATTCAGCTGCAAGGCAGCTTACCAAGGCACTCTTTGTCGATAGATCAGCCTTCAAGAAGGCGGCTTTAGTTGAATTCCCAAGAAAGGGACAATATACCATAGGTTTCCTTACTAACGAGAAGGGGTTTAAAAAGGGGGAGCACTATCTTGTATCATTGTTTATTCCTACCACCCCCAATATCACAACAGGATATTACATCCTTGTTGATCGTGACGAGCTTCTCTTCCCGCCTATTACCACTGAGGAAGCCTTCAGGGTTCTGATTTCAGGTGGAGTATTACAGATACCCGAATGCGAGGTAAAGAAGGAGATTAAATAGATTTTCTTAGATAAGATCTCTTTAAATATGGGCATTATCGATTTTGTTAAAAAGAAACTCTGGCACCACTCTCATCCTGAGTCCGAAGATGAGATAAAGGAGTTTATTAAACTGGGGGAAGAGGGTGGTCTTATCACCGAGGATGAGGAGCGGATGATAGAGCGTGTCTTTGAACTGGGAGACAAGGAGGTCGGCGAGATTATGATACCCAGAGTGGAGATGATAACCAGTAACACAGGTAGTTCTGTGCATGATATCCGCCAACTAATGGTAGAAACTGGCTTCTCCCGTATACCTGTGTGGTATGAGTCTATCGATGACATAATTGGAGTTGCCCATGCTAAGGATATACTGAGGTTCAACGGGGATGCCAGAAACACCTCTATCATAGAGGTCATAAGACTACCTTATTTTATTTCAGAGACAAAACCCGTTGTTAAGGCAATGAAGGAGCTGAGGTCGGCACACGTTTCGATAGCTTTCGTAACTGATGAATATGCTGGAGTTTGCGGTCTTGTGACCATCGAGGATATGGTCGAGGAGATCGTAGGGGAACTCCAGGACGAGTTTGACAGGGAAATCTTTCTTTACAAGAGACTAAAAGACGACACCTTTTTCTTTAATGCCAGGATAGAGCTCGACGATTTCAATAGACTTCTTGGAACTGATTTCGATGATGAAGATGTAAATACACTGGCTGGTTTATTATGTAGAAGGATGCAGAGAATTCCAACCAAAGGGGAGCTCTTTACAATTGATAATTTACAATTCAAGATCATATCGGCAACGGACCAGAAGATCCACAATGTAGTGGTAAAAAAGCGAAAATGAGAAATTGCTACATCATATTAGTTCTCTTAACATTATTTGGCTGTGCAGGGACTCTTGAAAAGATAAGGCCAACACGTGAATTAGAGGAAGGCCCCCCGCTTTGCGCCATATTAACCACAGGCGAGGAGAGATATTTACTACTGGGAGAGGACCTTAGAGACGGTGCATTAATCGGCCTTGATAACATACGCTCTAAAGTTTACAATACAGCCGGAGACCCTATACAGGCGATAGAACAGGCAAAGTTGGCGATCTTCACAGACAGTGCTACATGTATTATAGGTCCCCTACTTTCGAGTACGGCAATACCAGTTGCATGTATATCAGAATTATCCGGTGTTCCTATGATTTCACCCACTGCTACTGAGCAGAGATTACCCCTGGTGGGCGAATTCATTTTCAAGCTTTATTCTTCAGTTGATGCGGAAGAGTTGGCAATGGCACGTTTTATAATGAACAATTTCAGATTCTATAAAATAGTAGTTCTTGCACCCGATGATTCCTACGGAAGAGATATTGCTCAGAGGTTCAATGATGAGATAGAGCGACTTGGCGGGGGGGTATTCAACTCTTTTTTCTATCCGCCCGGTTCTTCGAACTTGAGAGAATACATGATCTCATTGAGAGAGATAGATGCGGATGCAGTATTTATCCCCGCCTATGAATCAGACATTACCGGTATAGCATCCCAATTTGCCTATTATGAGGCGATTGATTCTTCTACTGTCGTCTTCGGATTGAGTGAGTGGGGACATCCTGCCCTAATCGAGGAGTATAAAAATTATCTGCCTTATGTTTTTTTTACTTCTTTGTCGGATTTTGATGGATATCAGGAATTTGAGACAGATTTCACCCATAAGTATGCTAGAACCCCAACCCGAACTGCATTTATGGGCTACTCTGCAGCCAAGATAATTTCAGTGGCGATGAGTGAAGGCGCAATAAGAAGAGATGCCCTAAAGAGTTGGCTTTCAGATAACCAAAGGTATCAACCTGTAAAAGGGATTAGTCTAAATAAGGAAGAGGTTATACCATATGTGAGGATTTATGAGTTGTACAGAGGAGAGCTTGAAGAACTTAAGATGTAACTATCTATTTTGTGTATTTGGCTTGAAAATGGCTAATTACTCTTAGTATGAACCCAGCAAAGTGGATATTTACTGGATACTTCTGTTTAATAGTGGTAGGCTGGCTGCTCCTTTCCCTGCC
>CAZRTU010000223.1:0-3716 GCA_964603075.1 uncultured bacterium | reverse complement strand
AAGTTCTCCTCAGGCGATTTCAAATCCATAAAGAAGATAGTCAAAATAAGATAGTCTAAAGAGTCATTTGGTTATTGGGTTAATCGGGTTTACACGGTCTGCTCAGTTTATGGGATTCACCCGGTTTGTTGCGTCTTTTTCCTTTACCCTTTATCCGCAAAAGAATAATTAGACATTGATTAAAACTGAATATATCTATCTCTTTTTTTAATCTGTGTAAATCTGCGTCCAATTAACCCGTGTAATCAAATTTAACATTCGAAATGCAATGGAAGATGGTTAATAGTTCTGGTTCTCTATGGTTGGAATGGGATTCATGGGCTGGTGTTAAAGGTTATTTTACTACAAAAAAGATAAATTTATCGGGTTTTTACAACATTGTATTAGACGATCCATCAGAAAAGAACATAGCATACTTAAGTCAAACACACAGTGACAGAATCTGTTATGTATCCTCTGCTGGTGAGTATGATGGAGATGGTCTTGTATCCGATAGTCATGATTTGATACTTAGAGTTAAAGTAGCAGATTGTCTCGCAGTTTATATCTACGATCCGATTAAGAGTATAATATCTCTACTCCATGCCGGTAGGAAAGGTACTGAGAAGAAGATACTGAAGAAGGCAATAAGAGAAATCCGTAAAAGATTTGATTGCATCCCAAGCGATCTAAGCATCCTGATAGGTCCATCCATATGTCCTCGTTGCTATGACGTCGATCTCTGGGCTGAAAATGTAAACCAGGCGAGGTCGATAGGCGTAACCAATATCATTAATCCCCGGATATGTACCTATGAAGACCCAGGGTTATTCTACTCCTACAGGAAGGATAGGTGTCAGGAACGAATGCATGCCCTATTTAGATTTTTGTAAAATCTATGGTCACGAATGAATGATCGCTAATTGATATGGTCATTACATTTGTAGGTACTGGTTGTGGAATTCCCTCTAAAGAGAGGGGTTCTCCTTGCATCCTGCTCTCTCTCGGCAGTGAGAATCTGTTATTTGATACTGGACCCGGCTCACTAAGGGAGATCGTGAAGAACGGCTACTCATACAACGATTTTGACTACATATTCTATACGCACTTTCATGTTGATCATATCTCTGACCTGGCTCCTATAATCTTTGCCTCAAAGTATCCCCTTTTTCCACGTACAAGAGACCTTAGTATTATCGGTCCTGAATCTATTAGGGACTTTTGGGAAGCTCTTCTCGCTCTATACGGTAGTCAGATTGTGCCGGAGCACTACGAGGTAAAGATAATGAGTGTCTCCCAGTTTAAGCCAAAGGATTGGAAGGTCAAAACCGTCAAACTACCCCATAAAGAGGAATCTATAGGGTACAGGATAGAGGATCACGGGAAAGTATTCGTATATTCTGGAGATACGGGTTACACTGAAAGACTCGTGGAATTGGGTAGAGGTGCTGATGCTCTTGTTTTGGAATGCTCTTTTCCCAAGCCTGTAGAAGGTCATCTATATCCTGACCTCGCAGGGAAGATAGCAAGTAAATGTAATACCAGACTTCTGATTCTTACCCATTTGTATCCTGTAATGGAGGAGGATAAGATCGGAGCAGGTATTGAAAAAGAGTTTAATGGGAAGTATGTTGTTGCTCGGGACGGGATGAAGATTGAGATATGAATGCGACAGCAACTGCGAGTTTCCTTGTATGGCTTATCGAGATCTTTATGTCTATATCGATATCCACGCTCAAACTTGTAAACGGTTTCTCATACCCAAGTATTTCGATCTTCTGAAGTGGTATGTAGTAGCCCACGGCTTTTATTATCGCCTCCTTTGCCGCGAATCTTCCTGCAAGAAATGAATCCCTCTCTTTGTGTCTATGGTATAGTTTTATCTCTTTGTCACTAAATACCTTCTTGAGAAACCTATCACCATATCTCTCCAGGATTGCGGATATCCTTTTTATCTCAACTATATCAACACCCAACATTCCTCTCCTCTCATCTCATCTTTTTCTTTGGGGCTCTATTATAACATATAAAGGCAAAAATGTCAAGCCAATTTGTCAGTATGGTTGCCTAAATGCGTTAAGACGAAGTAACCAAGTTTGGAACAGGATTCAATTATTAAGATTTCATTTGTTGAAAAAACTTGACTTTTTTGGGTGTATGTTGTATAATAGTGTGTGTTTGTAAGCCCCATAAATTTATCACTACTCCCGGTCATATAGCTATGATAAAAACTTCTATAAAGGCAGCAAGAGAGGCTGGTAAGATTCTATTATCTTATCTGGGAAGGGTAGGCAGAGATTTTAAAAGCGAAAGGGAATTCGTGACAGTGGCAGATAAAAATGCACAGGCAAAAATTATCGAGATTATAGAGAGTGATTTCCCGGGACACTCTATCCTTGCAGAAGAATCCCTTACCGAAGAAAGAGGTTCGCGTTACAGGTGGATAATAGATCCGCTCGACGGTACAAATAACTTTGTATACTCCTATCCCTTTTTCTCTGTATCAATTGCACTTGAAAAGGACGGAGATATAATACTCGGAGTTGTTTATGATCCCGTGCGAGATGAGTTATTTGAGTCTGAACGTGGCAAAAAGGCAAAGTTGAATGGGAGAGAGATATTTGTGACAGATACTCCCAGCCTTAAGTACGCACGGCTATTGACAGGTTTCCCCTATTCTATGAAAGAAAATAATAACCTCAAGCATTTTGTAAAAATGGCAGTCGATGCCCTTGAGGTAAGGGTTGACGGTTCAGCTGCACTTGATCTGTGTTATGTAGCCTGTGGAAGGGCAGATGGCTACTGGGAACTCAAGCTGAAACCGTGGGATACTGCAGCTGGCAAGTTGATAGTTGAGTCTGCCGGTGGACGCATATCTCAAATTAGCGGCGAAGAGTATAGCCCTTATAAACCCGATTTGCTTGCGACAAATGGCATGATACACGAGGAAATGGTAGGAATATTGAGTTGCATCTAGTGTGTGATGTAGGTATAAGAACATCTCTAATCCTGCCCGGGAGGTGCTATGGAGATAAAGGTCATCGATATAAAGAAACCGGATGATGTAAATCTCATACTCGCTCAGTCACACTTCATCAAGACAGTTGAGGACGTATATGAATGCCTTGTCACTACTGTTCCAGGTATAAAATTCGGGCTTGCATTTGCAGAATCATCGGGACCCAGGCTTATTAGATACGCTGGTACTGATGATGAATTGATAAAAATTTCAAAGGAAAACCTTATACGTATCGGAGCCGGTCACTCGCTTATCATACTCTTAAAAGGGGCATACCCAATAAATGTACTTCCAAGACTCAAAGGCGTACAGGAGATCGCACACATTTTCTGTGCAACGGCAAATCCCTGTCAGATTGTCGTGGCTGAGACCGAAAGTGGTAGGGGAATTCTTGGCGTCATTGATGGGGGAACGCCTCTTGGCGAAGAAGGAAGAGAGGAAGCAAGAGCGAGAAAAGAGTTCTTAAGAAAGATAGGATACAAGATGTGAAGAGAACGTCAGAAATTAGAAAACAACCATGACTAAGAACTAAGTACTATGCACTAGGCACTATGAAGGGCAGCAAATAGAGAATAGAAAATAGAAAATAGAAAATAGCAAGGAGAAAGGAAGAGATAAAGACCAGAGACTAAGGACTAAGCACTATGGACAACAAGGATAAAGGAAAAAACCCAAACAAACCCAACAAACCAACTATGAGAAGAATAGAAATAATGAG
>CAZRTU010000222.1:0-3749 GCA_964603075.1 uncultured bacterium | reverse complement strand
GAACGGGGAGAGTTACCATCCGACTGGACGCTTCCAGATGGAAGTGTCGACGAGAGATTATATAAACTTTACCGATAGGGGGTGTGATGAAGATTACAATTATATATGATAACGAGGTGTTTAAAGAGGGGTTGGAAGCAGACTGGGGATTTGCCTGCCTTGTAGAAGCCTACGATTTGAAGATACTCTTTGATACTGGAGCAAAAAGTGAGATACTACTCAATAATATGAGTATTTTGGAAATCGAGCCGAGGGAGGTTGACCTAATCTTTATCTCCCATGCCCACTGGGATCATACAGGAGGTCTGAGAGAGTTCCTACAGAGACACAAGACAAAGGTCTATATCCCTAAGTCCTGCCCAGTCCCAGCTAATGCAGGAGAGATTGTTAGGGTCGAAGAGCCGATTAAGATACACGATAATATATACTCGACTGGAGAACTCCAGAATGTAGAGCAATCACTGGTGATCAAGACAGACAATGGAGTAGTCGTGATTGTTGGGTGTTCTCATTCTGGCGTGGAGAATATAATACACTCAGCTGCCGATTATGGTAAACCGTTTGCAATCATAGGCGGTCTTCATGGGTTTAATAATTTCGATATTTTGAGGGGATTGCCGTTTATCTGTCCAACGCATTGTACACAGTATAAGAGAGAGATAAGATCCCTCTATCCAGATACGTATCATGAGGGTGGAGCTGGTAGGGTATTTGAAATATAGGTCCACTTAAATATTAATTTTACTGTCTGTATCGCGTAAATCTGGTCCCTCGTTACTCTTTAGTTGTAAAAATATTAGATTGCTCGGTGAATAACATTGTCTCCAGAATGTTTCCACTTGCTTAGTTTAAGGGGAGGAAAAATGTTAAAGGATGTGATTAAAAGAAACAGAAGCTACCGGAGGTTTCATGAGGATTATTCAGTTAAGTATAACACTCTCAAAGAGCTTGTAGATCTTGCGAGATTATCACCCTCTGCTGCAAACCGACAACCATTGAAATTTATGATATCCAATGAACCAAAGAAGAACGCGTTCATATTTAGATGCCTTTCCTGGGCTGGCTATCTCGAGGATTGGCTAGGACCAGTTAAGGGTGAGAGACCTTCGGCATATATCATAATACTCGGGGATCTTGAGATAAAAGACTCTTTTGGTTGTGACCACGGTATTGCGTCACAGAGTATTCTGCTGGGAGCTACGGAAAGGGGATTGGGCGGGTGTATTATAGCTTCAGTCGACAGGAAAGAACTCAGGAATTTGCTGAAAATTCCAGTCCGTTATGAGATATTACTTGTCTTGGCCGTAGGCAAGCCAAAAGAGAAGGTGGTTATAGATGAGATTGGGGAAGATGGTGATATAAGATACTGGCGAGACGCTAACGCAGTTCATCATGTACCTAAACGTGGTATAGATGAAATAATAATCAATTAAGTGCTATAAGAGTAGTATAGAGAGAAGATCAAAATCTGTGTTGGGTGAGTTTTATTTCTCTGTATTAAGAGGCCTCTAATAATATGTATAATTCTGGCGAACTTAATAAGATACTCTATAGAATAGATAAAAGGGGATACAAGGCATACAGAGATATAGAGGGCGAGTATGATTTTGGTGATTATATGTTGATGATTGACCATGTTCAGGGAGATCCCTTCGCATCGCCAAGCAAAGTGAGAGTTAGAGTCCGCCAGAGTATTGCAGGTTTTCCAAGGAATTTATACAACACCAAAAGTCGGGAGATCGGCATCCGTGACTACCTTACAAGGAGATTTGTGGACGCAACGGGAAGAGTCTGCAAGGGAAAGAGAGGGACTGGGAAAAGCGGAATAATCTCTATAGACAGACCAGGGCAAGAGATACTCGAGAGAACATCTGTTTTTATAACCGATGAATCTGTAGAGGCAAGGTTTGTGATGGGCCTACCGGCCTTTGGTAGACGTATTGCAGGGAAGCAAGCCGAGGCTATGTTCTCAGAAGAACTCCCTCGTATAGTCCCATCATCCCTTATTTTCAAGAATCTTGATGAGAAATCGCTAATCAAACATATAGAGGTGATGGAAGATGCTGATTTCTTACGAAGTAAGCTGGATAGTATGAACTTGGTCGCCTTTGTAGCAGACGGTTCCATTCTACCACGCACCAGCGGCGTAGATTCCCGTCCGCTAAGATCAGGTAAAGTAATAGAATTTAATTCTGAAGATGCCTTTAGAATAAAGGTCTCTTTACCCAACAGGGGTGAGATATCTGGGATGGGTATACCCAAGGGGGTGACCCTCATAGTTGGTGGTGGATATCATGGAAAATCTACACTTTTAAGAGCCATAGAACTTGGAGTTTACAACCATATCCCAGGTGATGGAAGAGAATACGTGGTATCAAATCCTTACACCGTAAAGATTAGGGCCGAGGACGGCAGGCGTATAGAGAAGACCGATATCTCTCCTTTCATAGCAAATCTTCCCTTTGGTAAGGACACAAGAGGATTTTCGAGTGAAGATGCAAGCGGTAGTACATCACAGGCTGCAAACATCATTGAGGCATTAGAGATAGATGCAAAAGTCTTTCTGATAGATGAGGATACATCGGCTACCAACTTCATGATAAGAGACCATAGAATGCAGGAACTTGTGTCGAAAGACAGAGAACCAATTACACCCTTCATAGACAAGGTTCGACAGCTTTATCGTGATCTTGGTGTCTCGACTATCCTTGTAATTGGTGGCTCGGGTGACTATTTCGATGTGGCAGACAGTGTAATCTGTATGTTTGAATATAGACCACATAATGTAACAGAGGAAGCATGCTCCATAAAGGAGGAAAACAGAACTGAGCGTAAGTCAGAAGGCGGAAGTGGATTTGGTGAGATAATTGAGCGTATACCCTTGGCTCACAGTTTTGACCCAAGCAGAGGTCGTAGGGAGGTCAAGATATCTTCAAAAGGTCTACAGTCAATATCCTTTGGAACGCACAGAATAGACCTGGGTGCAGTTGAGCAGTTGGTCGATATTAGTCAGACGAGGGCTATAGGTGATGCAATATATTATGCGAAAAGATACATGGATGGTGAAAGGACATTGGCTGATATAGTAAATAGAGTAATGGAAGATATTAAAAATAAGGGCCTGGACATCTTGAATCCAAAACCCGTCGGTGACTATGCGGTTTTTGGGGGACTTGAACTCGCCGCTGCAATGAATCGGTTGAGGACATTATCTGTTAAACAAAAACGATAGGGACGATGGAATGGATAACTACTAGTCCATTCTCTCGAGGATCTTTTCCGCCACGATTCTACCCGATAGTAGCATCCCGCCGAATATTGGACCCATCCTGGGTCCGCCAAAGACAGCGTTAGCAGCCATACCACATACCCAGAGATTTGGAAAGATCTCCTTTGTATTCTCAACAATCACTTTCTCACCCCTATCCGCAAACATAGCACCTTCACCTATTATCTTTCCAGTAGACGTTTTTAGCCTTTTCCCTTTCTTTTGCAGTATGCGAGCGACCTCGCAGGGATGCCCGGTCGCATCTATTACGCTGGATGCCCTAAATGCAATGGGGTCCACATGGAGACCAGTGTCGAGCGAGGGAGTCCAGTTTACAACAACTCCGTTGAGTCTATCGTCCTCTAACATTACGTCCTCCACAGATATCGCGTTAAATATTTCCAGACCTGCTTTCACTGAGCGGGAGGCTAATGTTGTTACAGCCTCAATTGAATCGGCAGTAAAGTAATCGTCATCAAAG
>CAZRTU010000221.1:0-3769 GCA_964603075.1 uncultured bacterium | reverse complement strand
GCAGCATTAATGCGATATAACCGGGGACAACGATCCCACCAGCCGCTATACCTATAGTCTCAACGAATAAAAGGCTGATGAGCATTCCTAAACCGACTGCCTCAACTATCATAAGTCGCCTTAGAAGCAAAAAGGTTGACTATCTTATGACCAAATATTACTATATTTCCAATTGCAAATACGAGTGTGCCGTTCTTTGAAGCTGAGAGGACCTTATTATAGATATCTTTCGCTCCCATAGCACCGAGGTCAGAAATCTTATCAGGTGAGATGCCAAGACTAAGCGCCCTCTTTATGTAAACCTTCGTGAGGCTTCCAGTTACAAAATAAAACTCCGCAGGGATGTCCTTTGCACACAGGTCGGCGAGCTGTTTGGATCTATCTATCCTGTCGGCACGACAGTTTACTAAAACTACTTTATTACTAAAATCTTGAGTGAATCTATCCCATATCAACTTCGTCGAATCGGGATCATTTGCTGCCATTGCATTGATGAAATGGATCACCTTACCATAATCATGAATAACATATTTTCTGAGTGCACCAGGTTCGGGATTCATCTCATACATACCCTGAAGAGCCTTATTTCGGTCAATTCCAAGACTTTTCAATACCGAGAGGGCAAGGGCAACATTATCTTGATGCTCTAAATAGCCGAATCTTGACAGCTCATCGTTGCTTACCCTGTTTTTATCCATGCCGACTATTTTTAGACCCTTATTCTTTGCCTCTCTATCGAGTAGGGGGTAGATCTGGTCTTCTGCAGTGAATAGCATAGAGTGTCCAGGCACCGAAGCCATCATGTACCTTGCAGAATCTTTTACTGTTGGTCCCATTATATCAAGATGATCACTTCTGACATTCGTAATGACGTAAATGTTTGGCTTCAGGAGTCTATTGGCTTCTATCCATTGTAGTTCTGGTCTCAAGGACATGCATTCGAAGACCACTACATCTGCGTTTTCTCCTACTGCCTTTCTTAAAATCCTCTTCTGTTCTATAATATTTGCACTGCCTCTCCTGTTTACATAATCCTCTGAGCCATCAGAGTGGATTATGCGCGGGGTGGTACCAGTTGTCTTGGCAAAAGTTCTCACACCGCCTGCCCGAAGCCCCGCTGCTATTAGCCTGGTAACCGATGACTTACCTCTGCTCCCATTTACAAGTATTCTGATCCCTATAGCATTGACGTTTTTGCTGTGTATGATATATTCCCATAACAGGTAAGCAAAGAAGACAAGGAACAATAATAGAACGTAGGTCATGTGATCAGCTAATTAAAAAAAAAGACATGAAGAGCAAAATAGAAACAAAAAAGAGTCGTTTTGCTCTCTATATTTGCTCCTTACATCAAGGATCCAAGCTATAGTACTCTAAGGTTAAAAGTAAGACAGGATATTTTGAAAAAATTTGGGGAAATAAAAAAACTTAAAATACATGACGCTCAATTATATAACAAATAGAATAAAAAGTCAAGAGAAAATCTCAAAAATTTTTTTGTGTGACCCACTTGTAAGTATTCAGTATTCTCTCGGCTATATTATCCCAGAGAAAATTATTCCTGATATATTCTCTCAACCTCTCACTTTTATCCTTCTTTATACTCCTATTAATTGCGTTAACTACTGAAGTAGTGCTTCTTGGATTAATATACTCAACCATGTCCCCATAATATTCTTTGGTGCCTCCTCTATTAGTTATAACGATATTAGCTCCAGCCAACCCTGCTTCAAGTGCTGATAGTCCGGGTGTCTCAAACAAAGATGGTAAAACAAACGTTGCACAACCTGCATATGCAGAAGCAAGAAGAGATGAAGTATGGGGTATTGGATCGAGGATGACTATATTGGGATTCTGTTTGGAGAATGAAAGGCATCTCTCTGTATAAGCCCCTTCATCCACAACTCTACCTATGAGAATTGCCTTTTTGCCTATTCTTTTAAGCGCCTTAAGTAGCCTTAGTGTGTTCTTTCGAGCCGAGCCTATCCATCCTGTGTATAAAAGATAATCTTCATGACCGTACTTGGTTTTGAACTCTTTCGGATCTGCATAGTAAAAAGATTCCTCTACCCCATTTGGTATCTTTCTAAATTTATCCCGAGGTATACCAAATCCCCTGGACAGGGAAGTGATTTCTTCTTCTGAATTTGGTGTTATCACATCTGCAAGTTCCATACTCCTCTTAAGGTAGAGATGGCGACTGGAAATTTTTAACCTCTTGACGCATTCATTTGAGATGTTTATTAATCTCAGTGTAGGGGTCAAATGAGTAGAGGCGAATATCGGCGTTAAAACGATCTTCATTCCTCTACTCTTAAATCTTTTCACAGAATCTAACAGTGAGATATCGGCTCTGAATATGTGAACCAGGTCATAGCTATTCTCCAGGGGATGCCAAATGTCATAGAGGTCAATCTCTACTCCCAGTTTCTCAAGACATTTTTTTGTGTTGATAACCTGGGTGTAAAGACCCCCTTTATCAATGGCAACGTCGGGCGAGGCTATATACAGAACGCGCATAATGCTATATTCGATTGACGATTTTCGATTTACTATTTACTGTTTTCTGTCCTCTTCTGTTATCTATTATCTATTTGCTATTTTCTATTTGCTATTCTCTGTAGTTCCACTGCCTTCCTATAGACATCTTGAGCCTTGATTCTCTTCAGGCACTCCACCGATTCGCAACGTATACCTACACCAAGCCATGAACAGGGGCTGCAGGATAGGTCAGATTTTATTATTACACTTCTTTCTCCATAAGGCTTTCCCCTTATCCATGAAGATGGGCCAAATATTGTAACTGTTGCTACTGAGAGAGCGGATGATAGATGGGAAAGACCGGAATCATTACCTATTAAGACCTCACAGCGGCTTATCATTGCTGCAACATGAGTTAGTGGATAACCTACGAATCTAAAAATATCTTCGTCCTGGGGTATTACATTCTCGATATAATCCGTTTCTTTGCTCGAGCCAAAAACGATGACCTTCCTGCCACCTTCTATAATCAATCTTGACAATTCGCCGTATTTATCCCATCTCTTCTTTTTATCACCGGCTCCTGGATGCAATCCAACGAGAGGTTCGGTAAATATATTTCTCTGTAGACACCACATCTTTACGAACCCGACTGAACTATCTGGTATTGCGACAAAAGGCTTCTCATCATTCCTCTCTACGCCAAATTTTTTGAATATCTCGAAATTGGCATCTATTTCGTGTACCCTGTATTCAGGGAATCTGATGGTGTTCAAAAATCCTCTCCCTCCTATACTCTTACCGATTCTCGTCTTGGCACCAGATAGAGATAGAATAAGTGCCGAACGAAGTGAAGGACCCACGGAGTTCATGACCCCCAAATCAAATCCAAATCGTCTTAAGGTCCTTAACAGTCTTACCTTACCTGAAATACCTTTAAATCTATCCTCCTTCATTGAAAGGACTCGCGCCTCTCTCCAGTTACTCAGAAGCCCACAAGGTGTCTTATTCTCACACAAGATAACCAGGTCGGTATCTGGATAAGTCTTTCTAAGCGCAAGTAGTGCTGGGGTCAGGCATACCATATCCCCGATACCTCCCCAGGCAATTATAAGGACCGATTTGACCTTATCCACTTTGTTCGATTATAGAATATAAGGTAATCAAAGAATACTGTCGGTACATAATATCCGTTGAATACGGATGCCATCGTCTTTATTGTCTTGTAGAGAAACTTATTTAAAGATACTCTCGCTAAGACCTTGTACAAAGAATGGGTCACTGGTTC
>CAZRTU010000220.1:0-3770 GCA_964603075.1 uncultured bacterium | reverse complement strand
GTACCTCTTATCTTATTCACCACTAAAGTTGCAAGCGCCTCACCCTCAATGTCTTCTGCGACTATAAGCAGGGGTTTTCCTGTCTGTGCAATCTTCTCTAATACAGGCAAGAAATCTTTCATGGCTGAGATCTTCTTATCATGAATCAAAATATAAGGTTCTTCGAGCACAGCCTCCATCTTATCTGGATTTGTCACAAAATATGGTGAGATGTAGCCTCTATCAAACTGCATCCCCTCAACCAATTCCAGTTCGAATCCGACACCCTTACCCTCCTCTACAGTTATAACGCCATCTCTTCCTGCCTTCTCCATAGCATCGGCAATTATATTTCCTATCTCCTCATCATTGTTCGCAGAAATCTTTCCGACCTGTGCTATCTCCTTCTTCCCTGTCTTTGGTATAGAGAGTTTACCCAACTCCTCAATAACAGCGCTCACAGCCTTCTCAATACCTCTCTTTAAAGCCATTGGATTTGCACCGGCAACCACATTCTTCATACCCTCTCTATAGATCGCCCACGCAAGTACTGTGGCTGTAGTAGTTCCATCTCCTGCTACATCGGAGGTCTTCGAAGCCACCTCGCGAACCATCTGAGCTCCCATGTTCTCAAACGGGTCTTCAAGCTCTATCTCCTTCGCTACCGTAACACCGTCCTTGGTTACAGTCGGAGCCCCAAATTTCTTCTCCAGACTAACGTTTCTCCCCTTTGGTCCGAGTGTAACTCTCACCGCCTTGGTAAGCTGTTCGACACCATTTCTTATCTTTGACCTCGCTTCCTCGCTATATATAATATCCTTTGCTGCCATAATTTCACCTCCTTTAATTACTTCTTTTATCTAAACTATTCATATATTATTACTTGATTATTCCAAGTATATCATCCTCCTGTATCATTAGGTACTCTTTATCCTCTATCTCAATCTCTGTTCCAGCGTATTTACCGAATAGAATCTTATCACCAGGTTTTACTGGAATGGGATCCTCGTCTTTGCCTGGTTTGGCAACAGCGATGACCTTTCCCTGTTGGGGTTTTTCCTTTGCAGTGTCTGGAATTATTATTCCACCTTTCTTTATTTCTTCAGCCTCGAGCCTCTCAATAAGCACCTTTCTACCAATTGGCTGTATCTTCATTATTGCACCTCCTTTATACAATGGTTATTTATAGTTACCTAAAATATTTAAGACCGAAGATATAAGACCTCTCTTTGACCTCTACTCGTGACTTATACGAGGTCCATATCCACCTAAACGAATAGGTAAACCTCATATATGTGCCACCAATTCAAGGTCTCTGGTCCCATTTCCACGGTCTTTTACTACGGAAGACAATTGACTGTATTGTAAAGTTTATTCCCATTCATCCTGGATAACCTATAATTATAACACAAAATTTTTATTTTGTCAAGAAAATTTTATAATAAATCTACAGTGTTCGCTTTTACACTTTTTGCTTGACAAACCTACCTTTTGATGTTATAATTAATTGGGTTTTTCGTTATATTATGTAAATCAAAATGGATTATCTCCCTTTTGCCTGTATTTATGATCATCTAATTAGATAAGGAGTTGCAATGAAAGGCCTTATCGAAGAAATAAAGGAAACGGAAAAAGAGTCTGAGAAAACAATCCAAAAAGCTTTAAAAGATGCAGAGAAGATAGTAACGGAAGCTGAAGAGAGTCATCGTGCAGCACTTGCTGAAAAAGAGAAAGAGAGAGAGAAGATTATACAGGAAGCCATAAAGAAAGCCACGAAAGAAGCCTCTGCCAAAACTATAAAAATAGACAAGGCCCTAGAAAAGAATAAGAGTGGAATCGAGAAGAGATACAAGGAGAAGATAAAAAGCGCAAAAAATTTGATTTTAGAAGCGATTATTCCCTGAACCTTATACTCTCATGTCAATTTCCAAGATCAACCATAAATAAATATGTCTATATCAAAAACTGAAAAGGTCCTTCTTGCGTTCCACAACGACGAAAGAGAAAAATTTCTTTCTCGCTTACAGGAAGAGGGAATCCTTCATATAACTAAGATAAGGGAAAAAGAAAAACCCAGCACTGATGAGAAGGTCGACCTTAACGTAAATACTGCATCCCTCGACAGGGTGATTAAATATCTTAGACCGTATAGAAATGAATCATTTATAGATAGTCTCTTTAGCAACAAAACAGTAGTCTCTGAAGGTTTCTATAAGGACACGCTGTCCTCTTCTGAGTACGAAGACTTAATATCAGAGGTAAAAGAGCTTGACAAGAAAAAGACCGAGTTACAGAGACATAAATCACAACTGCAGACCCAACTCGAGGAAATACAACCATGGAAATCCTTAGATTTTAAGCTCGAGGAAACCAGAGGCTTAAAGAAGGTCTCTATAGAAGTCGGTTCTATTCCCAAGCCATCCAAAGACTTCGAAGACAAGTTGTCCAAATTGCCCGTTGAAATGGAAGTCGTTAAAAGAGAAAGAGATAGAGTATATTGCATATTTGTTTACAGACCCGGCGAAAGAGATGAGATTAGGAACTTTCTGACAAGCGTCTCCTTTGAGCCTGCCAGACTCGAGGGATTCGATGGAAGACCCGCTGATATAATTGCCGAACTAAAAGAAAGTATAGAAGGAATATCAAGCGACCTGGACAACATCGAGAAAAAAAGCCATAGGATTGCAGAAGATATAGAGAGAATATTCGTTATATATGAAGAAAACTATAATGCAAATCTGAGAGACAAGGCGCTTTCAAATGCATTTCTGACGTCCAGCGCTGTCTTTATTGAAGGCTGGGTTAGAAATACAGATAAGAGTAGACTCAAGAGAGTTGCAGATGAATTTTCTACGGTTACCCTGGAAGATATAAAACCCGACAAGGGCGAGAGGCCTCCGGTAGAACTGGAAAACAGAAAGCCTATAAGACCCTTTGAGGTGTTGACCAAGCTATACGGTACACCCAACCCGAGAGAGATTGATCCGTCTCCCATCATTGCTCCTTTTTTTGTCTTATTCTTTGCTCTCTGCCTATCGGATGCGATGTACGGTCTTATTTTCGCTGCACTCTCGCTCTTCTTTATGAGAAAGATAACAGGTGACAAGAGACTTCTCAAGGTACTTATTGCGGGCAGTATTGCGACGATTGTCGTAGGAGCGTTACTCGGTGGATGGTTCGGTGATCTACCCCAGAGACTCTCCGCCACTTTCCCTGGGTTTGCTATGTTTAGAGAACGGCTTATGATCTTTGACCCCATGAATCAACCCCTTTACTTCTTTATCCTCTCACTTGGTTTGGGTGTCTTACAGATACTTGTGGGATTCTTTGTGGGATTTATCAAACTATTAAAACAAGGGAGACCGCTCCAGGCTGTTGCAGGCAAATTATCGTGGGTCATATTCTGGTCATCTCTTCTCCTTTTTATCGGATCATCCTTTTTGAAACCCATCGAAGGGCTAAAGCCTGTATTTCTAACCCTTGTTGTCTCAGCAGCCCTCCTCGTACTATTTGCATCAGGAGTCCCTTCGAGAAACTGGTTTACACGTATAGCAAAGGGTCTCTTTAACCTCTACCAAGGGATAATGGGCACGGTTGGTGATATAATATCTTATTCAAGATTGATGGCGCTTGGCTTGGTCACCGTGGGGCTCGCAATGGCTATAAATATTCTTGCAGATGTTATGTTGCAGATACCAGTGCTCAAGTATGTTCTTGTCCCCATAATCTTCATTGGAGGTCACCTTTTCAGTGTAGGTATAAATGTTCTTGGGGCATATGTCCACACCTTA